>DASQGB010000072.1:0-22624 GCA_035632815.1 Burkholderiales bacterium
ACAGCAAGGAGGCCGCGTAAGGTGGCCCAGACCAGCGTAGCCCAGTTCGCGAGCGAGCTGAAAGTCCCGCCGTCGGTGCTGCTCGAGCAGCTGCGCGCGGCGGGCGTCGACAAGCGGGTGCCCGAGGACCCGCTGAGCGAGCACGACAAGTCGCGGCTGCTGGAGTACCTGCGCAGGATGCACGGCTCGGCCGACGCCAAGAACAAGATCACCCTCACGCGCAAGCACACCAGCGAGATCAAGAAGGCCGACGCCACCGGCAAGTACCGCACCGTGCAGGTCGAGGTGCGGAAGAAGCGTGTCTTCGTCAAGCGCGATCCCGCCGATGCAACTGCGGCGGCGGCCGCGGCGGACGCGCCGCCTGCTCCGGCCGCTCCCAGCATCAACGAAAAAGAGCTGGAGCTGCGCGAAGAGGAAACGCGGCGCCAGCAGCAGCTCGCCGAGCTGCAGGCGGCAGAGCTGAAGGACAAGCAGGAGCGCGAACGCAAGGAGGTGGAGCAGAAGCAGGCCGAGCAGAAGGCCGCCGAGGCGGCCGCAGCCGCCCCGGCACCGGCAGGCGCCACGACGTTGCACGCGCCCAAGACCGCCGACGCGAAAACAGACAAGAAGGCGAAGAAGCCGAAGACCACCACGGTGCTGCGCGACGACTCGGCGCGGCGCAGGACGATCAAGACGCGCGGCGACGCCGGCGGCGGCATCGGCGGCTGGCACGGGCGCGGGCGCGGCGGCCATCATCGTTCGGCACCCAGCAGCGCCGGCGAGCAGACTACCTTCGCGCAGCCTAGCGAGCCGCAGGTACGCGACATCGGCGTGCCCGAAACCATCTCGGTCGGCGAGCTGGCGCACCGCATGTCGGTCAAGGCAGCCGAGGTGATCAAGGTCCTGATGAAGCTCGGCACCATGGCCACCATCAACCAGGTGCTCGACCAGGAAACGGCGATGATCGTGGTCGAGGAGATGGGCCACAAGGCGAAGCCCGCCAAGCTGGACGATCCCGAGGCTTACCTTGCCGAGGCCGAGCCCGAAGCGGCGGCGGCCGATGCCAAGCCGCGGCCGCCGGTGGTGACCGTGATGGGTCATGTCGACCACGGCAAGACCTCGCTGCTCGACTACATCCGCCGCACCAAGGTGGCGGCAGGAGAGGCCGGCGGCATTACCCAGCACATCGGCGCCTATCACGTCGAGACGCCGCGCGGCGTGATCACCTTCCTCGATACCCCCGGCCACGAGGCCTTCACCGCGATGCGCGCGCGCGGCGCCAAGGCGACCGACATCGTGGTCCTGGTGGTGGCTGCGGAGGACGGCGTCATGCCGCAGACCATCGAGGCGATCAACCACGCCAAGGCGGCCAAGGTGCCGCTGGTGGTGGCGATGAACAAGATGGACAAGCACGAGGCGAATCCGGACAAGGTCAAGCAGGAGCTGCTGACGCATGGCGTCGTGCCGGAAGAGTACGGCGGCGAATCCCCGGTGGTCCCGGTGTCGGCCAAGACCGGCCAGGGCGTGGACAACCTGCTCGAGCAGATCCTGCTGCAGGCCGAGGTGCTCGAGCTCAAGGCGGCGGTCGACGCACCTGCCAGGGGCGTGGTCATCGAGGCGCGGCTGGACAAGGGCCGCGGACCGGTGGCGACCTTGCTGGTCCAGTCGGGAACGCTGAATCGGGGCGACATCGTGCTGACCGGCGCGGTCTACGGCCGGGTGCGTGCGATGCTCGACGAGAACGGCAAGACGGTGCAGGCAGCCGGGCCGTCGATTCCGGTGGAGGTGCAGGGCCTGTCCGAGGTGCCGAGCGCGGGCGAGGACATGATGGTGGTCGCCGACGAGCGCAAGGCGCGCGAGATCGCCCTCTTCCGGCAGGGAAAGTTCCGCGACGTGAAGTTCGCCAAGCAGCACGCAGCCAAGCTCGAGTTGTTCGGGCAGATCGGCGAGGGCGACAAGAAGGTGCTCACGCTGGTGATCAAGGCCGACGTGCAGGGCTCGCAGGAAGCCCTGATCCACGCGCTGACACGGCTAGGGACGGACGAGGTGAAGGTCACGGTGGTGCATGCGGGCGTCGGCGGCATTACCGAGTCCGACGTGAACCTGGCGATGGCTTCGCGCGCCGTGATCATCGGCTTCAACACGCGCGCCGACGCCACCGCGCGCAAGCTCGCCGAGTCCTCCGGCATCCAGATCCGCTACTACAACATCATTTACGAGGCCGTAGACGAGATCAAGGCGGCGCTCTCCGGCATGCTCGCGCCGGAGCGCAAGGAGTCGGTCATCGGCATGGTCGAGGTGCGCCAGGTTTTCCGCATCTCGAAGATCGGCACGGTCGCGGGCTGCTACGTGCTCGACGGCACCGTGAAGCGCAGCGCGCAAGTGCGGGTGCTGCGCGACAACGTGGTGATCCACACCGGCGAGATCGACTCGCTCAAGCGCTTCAAGGACGACGTGCGCGAGGTGAAGGCCGGCTTCGAGTGCGGCATGTCGCTCAAGAGCTTCTCGGACCTCAAGGAGAAGGACCAGCTCGAGGTCTTCGAGGTCCTGGAGGTTGCACGGACGCTTTAGGGCGTCCGTCCCCGGACGCTTTCGGGTGTCCGTCCAGGAGGACTCTGTGAAACGCAGTCAGGGTCGTCCGCAAAAGCTGGGCGATCAGATTCAGCGCGAGCTCTCCGAGCTGCTGCAGCGCGAGCTGCGCGACCCGCGCGTCGGCATGGTGACCATCACCGCCGTGGACGTCTCGCCGGATCTGTCGCATGCCAAGATCTTTTTTACGCTGCTCGGCAAGGAGCATCTCGAAGAAACCACGAAAGGCCTGCAGCGTGCGGCGGGGTTCCTGCGCACCCGGCTAGCCCGGCGCATCAAGATCTACACCACGCCCGAGCTGCGCTTCGAATACGACGAATCGGTCGAGCGCGGCGACCGCCTTTCGCGCCTGATCGACTCGGTGAAGCCGAGGAAATGACCGACGGCGCGCTGCTGCTCGACAAGCCGGTGGGGTTGAGCTCCAACGCCGCCTTGCAGAAGGCAAAAAGAATCTACGGGGCGGCCAAAGCCGGTCACGCCGGAACCCTGGACCCGCTCGCCTCGGGCCTGCTGCTGGTGCTGTTCGGCGAGGCCACCAAGTTCGCCGGGCCGCTGCTCGACGCCGACAAGGAATACCTGGCGACGCTGAAGCTGGGCGAGACTACCTCCACCGGGGATGCGGAGGGCGAGATCCTGGAGCGCAAGCCGGTGCATTCCAGCGAGGACGAGATTCAGGCGGTGCTCGCCCGCTTCCAGGGCGCCATCGAGCAGGTGCCGCCGATGCATTCCGCGCTAAAGCGCGACGGGGTGCCGCTGTACCGGCTCGCGCGCAAGGGCGAGACCGTGGAGCGCAAAGCTCGCCGGGTGCAGATTCTTGATCTGGAATTGCTGCGCTGGAACCCGCCTGAGGTCGAGCTGCGCGTGCGTTGCAGCAAAGGGACCTATATCCGCACCCTTGCGCAGGATATCGGTGCGGCGCTCGGAACCGGTGCGCATCTTGCAGCACTGCGACGCACAGCCTGCGGCGGCTTCTCGCTCGCCGATGCGAGCGACTTGAAAATCCTCGGAGAGATGTCCGCCGACGAACGCCGGCGCCGCCTGCTGCCGCTCGCCTCGCTGGTGGGGGGCTTGCCGCGCGCCGAGCTCGACGCCGCCGCCGAGGAGCGCCTGCGCAACGGCCAGGCATTGAAAATCAGCGGCCTGCGCGCAGGCCTGTGCGCGGTCTACGGGGCCGATGGCGCAGTGATCGGCCTGGGCATGGCCGACGGCAGCATCCTGCGGGCGCTGAGGCTCACCCAAGCGGCTGAAAAACATCGATAAACCTTGTTCGCCGCGCAGCGCTTCGGTTAAAATCCGCGGCTTACTCAAAGAGAGACTGAGCAATGGCATTGCAGGTCGCGCAGAAGCAGCAGGTGGTCAAGCAGCACCAGCGCTCGGGCAACGATACCGGGTCGCCCGAAGTGCAGATCGCGCTCATCACCGAGCGCATCAACGGCCTCAGCGAGCACTTCAAGACGCACGTCAAGGATTTCCATTCGCGCCGCGGGTTGCTGAAGCTGGTCAGCCAGCGGCGCAAGCTGCTCGACTACCTGAAGCGCAAGAACGCGGACAAGTACCGCGGCCTGATCGAGCGGCTCGGTCTGCGCAAATAATCTCCGCCCGATATGCGGCGGCGCTGAGCGCTCATCTTTCCGGTGAGCGTTTTTGTTTAGAGGATTCCACTTGAACCCCACCAAGAAAACCTTCACCTACGGCAGCCACCAGGTCACCTTCGAAACCGGCGAGATCGCCCGCCAGGCGCACGGCGCGGTGGTCTGCAGCATGGAGGACACCGTGGTCCTCGCCACCGTCGTCGGCTCCAAGGCGCCCAAAGCCGGGCAGGACTGGTTCCCGCTGACCGTCGATTACGCCGAAAGGACCTACGCCGCGGGCAAGATCCCGGGCGGCTTTTTCAAGCGCGAAGGCCGTCCCTCGGAGAAGGAGACGCTGACCTCGAGGCTCATCGACCGCCCGATCCGGCCGCTGTTCCCGGACGGCTTCCTGAACGAGGTGCAGGTCGTCGCGCAGGTGCTGTCGCTGAATCCGGAGGTCGACTCCGACATCCCGGCGATGCTCGCCGTTTCGGCGGCCCTGACGCTCTCGGGGATTCCGTTCAACGGGCCGATCGGCGCCTGCCGCGTCGGCTATGTCGACGGCCAGTACGTCATCAATCCCACGATGAGCGAGCTCAAGAGCTCGCAGCTCAACCTGGTCGTCGCCGGGACGGAGCAGGGCGTGCTGATGGTGGAATCCGAGGCGCTGGAGCTGCCCGAGGACATCATGCTCGGCGCGGTGACCCACGGGCATCAGCACATGCAGGCCGCGATCCAGGCGATCCACGAGCTCGCCGAAGCCGCCGGCAAGCCCGCCTGGGAATGGCAGCCGGCGCCGAAGAACGAGGCGCTGATCGCGCGCGTCGCCGAGCTGACCGAGGCCCCGCTGCGCGAGGCTTTCGGCGTCAAGCAGAAGCAGACGCGCAACCAGCGCCTGACCGAGATTCGCAAGGCCACCCTGGACAAGCTGGCGGCGGAGGCCGCCGCCACCGGCGCCGCCATCGACGCGAATGTCGTGAAGGAGACCTTCTTCAATCTCGAGTCCAAGATCGTGCGCGGACAGATCCTCGACGGCGAGCCCCGCATCGACGGGCGCGACACCCGCACGGTCAGACCGATCACGGTGCGCGTCGGCGTGCTGCCGCGCACGCACGGCTCGGCGCTGTTCACCCGCGGCGAGACGCAGGCGCTGGTGACCGTCACGCTGGGCACCGGACGCGACGAGCAGATCATCGACGCGCTCTCGGGCGAGTACCGCGAGCGCTTCATGTTCCACTACAACATGCCGCCCTACGCCACCGGCGAAACCGGCCGCTTCGGCTTCACCAAGCGCCGCGAGATCGGCCACGGCCGCCTCGCCAAGCGCTCGCTGGTCGGCCTGCTGCCGACGCAGGAAGACTTCGGCTACTCGATCCGCGTGGTGTCCGAGATCACCGAGTCGAACGGCTCGTCCTCGATGGCGTCGGTGTGCGGCGGCAGCATGGCCCTGATGGATGCCGGCGTGCCGATCAAGGCGCACGTCGCGGGCATCGCCATGGGCCTGATCAAGGAGGGTAACCGGTTCGCCGTGCTGTCCGACATCCTGGGCGACGAGGACCACCTGGGCGACATGGACTTCAAGGTCGCCGGCACCGAAAAGGGCGTCACGGCGCTGCAGATGGACCTGAAGATCGAGTCGATCAACCAGGGCATCATGAAGATCGCGCTCGACCAGGCGCGCGAGGCGCGCCTGAAGATCCTGGAGATCATGAAGCAGGCGATCGAAGGCTCGCGCGCCGAGCTGTCAAGCTTCGCGCCGCGCATCATCAAGATCAAGATCAACCCGGACAAGATCCGCGACGTCATCGGCAAGGGCGGCGTCGTGATCCGCGGCATCCAGGAGGAGACCGGTACCACCATCGAGATCGAGGACGACGGCACCATCTCCATCGCCTGCGTCTCCGCCGAAGGCGGCGAGGCGGCGAGGAAGCGCATCCAGGAGCTCACCGCCGACGTCGAGGTCGGGAGGATTTACGAAGGCCCGGTGCTGAGGCTGCTGGACTTCGGCGCGATCGTGCAGCTGATGCCGGGCCGCGACGGCCTGCTGCACATCTCGCAGATCAGCAATGAGCGCGTCAACGCCGTGTCCGATCATCTGAAGGAAGGCCAGATCGTCAAGGTCAAGGTGCTCGAGGCGGACGACAAGGGGCGCGTGCGGCTCTCGATGAAGGCGATCAGCGCGCAGGAGACCGCGAAGCAGAGCTGATGTTCCGACCCCCTGACAAGGGGGTCGCGAGCGAAGCGAGCGGGGGGTTTTGTCTTATTTCCCGATCGGGAAATAAGAAAGTTTATCTTTCTACTTCGCGACCTGGCGCTCGCGCAGCTCGTCGAGCGTCTTGCAGTCGATGCACAGTGTGGCGGTCGGGCGCGCCTCGAGGCGCTTGAGGCCGATCTCGACGCCGCAGCTGTCGCAGTAGCCGTACTCGTCGGCGTCGATGCGCGCAATGGTCTCGTCGATCTTCTTGATCAGCTTCCTCTCGCGGTCGCGGTTGCGCAGCTCGAGCGCCATGTCGGATTCCTGGCTGGCGCGGTCGTTCGGGTCGGCGAACACCGTTGCCTCGTCCTGCATCGTGTGCACGGTGCGGTCGATCTCCTCCGACAGCTCGGCCTTGAGCGCCTCGAGGATTTTGCGGAAATGCCCCCGTTGCTTGGAGTTCATGTACTCCTCGCCTCTCTTCGCGGCATAGGGCGTGAAGCTCTTCCGGGTCAGATCTACAGCCATTCCGTGCACAGCCTTGAAAAAGTGAGGCGCTTTTGTAGCAGAAAAGCCCCCCTATCGCAAGCGACTCGCGTTGCTCTCCGTATGCGCTAAGAGTATCATTTGGCGCCATTTTCGGGGTGTGGCGCAGCCTGGTAGCGCGCTTGCTTTGGGAGCAAGATGTCGGAGGTTCAAATCCTCTCACCCCGACCAGCACAGCACTAGTGCGATTGTTGAGCAGAGCACTGGTGCGATTGTAGAGGTTTCGGCTCCGCGGGCTGCCCGTAGCTCAACCGGATAGAGCACCAGCCTTCTAAGCTGGGGGTTGTGGGTTCGAGTCCCGCCGGGCAGGCCAGTTCCCACGCGGGAGTCGGGAAAAAGCGTCTTTGAAGTTGTTACTATTGCTTCGACGGTGGCCGTAGCTCAAAGGTAGAGTCCCGGATTGTGATTCCGGTTGTTGTGGGTTCGAGTCCCATCGGTCACCCCAGTTCCCGCCGGTAGACGAACACCTCGTCTCGCGGCCACATCAGCGGCAGGCGCGGATACGCGCGCTGGAGCGCCCTGCGGCTATCCCCGACCTCGCACATCAGCAGGCCGCCCGGCTTGAGATGGGCCGGCGCGTTGGCGATGATGCGCGCGACAAAATCGAGGCCATCGGCGCCGCCGGCCAGCGCGAGGCGCGGCTCGTGCAGGTACTCCCGCGGCAACGCGCTCATGACCGGCGCGGCGACGTAGGGCGGGTTCGAGACGATGAGGTCGTACTTCTCTCCCTTCAGCGCCGCGTAGAGGTCCGAGCGCACGAGCCGGATCCGGTTTCCCATCCGGTGGCGGCGAACGTTGATGCGCGCGACCGCGAGCGCGCTCTTCGCGATATCGGAGGCATCCACTCGGGCCTGCGCAAACGCCTTTGCCGCGAGCACGGCGAGACATCCCGAGCCGGTGCACAGATCGAGCACGCGGGCCGGGCGCTTCGGCAGCCAGCGCTCGCCGAGCAGCTCGGCGATGTGGGAGCGCGGCACGATCACGCGGCGATCGACGTAGAACGGCACGCCGGCAAGCCAGGCTTCGTTGAGCAGATAAGCGACCGGAATACGCTTCTGGATTCTTTTTCTTATAAGGGCTTCGAGGCGCTGCGCATGCACGGCTGGGGTGCTGAGATCGGTATCAAAAGGCAATCCCGACCCGCGCAGCACCAGCCAGAACGCTTCGTCGCGCGCGTTGCCGGTGCCGTGGCCGTAGTGAAGGCGAGCGGCGGCAAGGCGGCGCGCGGTCTGGCGTACCAGCTGGCCCAGCGTCAAGGCAGCAGGGCGCGCAGCGTGTCGAGGTAGATGCGCGGCAGCTTCTCGAGCTGCGCGATCTCGATATGCTCGTTCAGCTTGTGGATGCTGGCATTGACCGGTCCGAGCTCGATCACCTCGGGGCAGATGTCGATGATGAAGCGCGCGTCCGAGGTGCCGCCGGTGGTGGAGAGCTCCGCGCTCCTCCCGGTGTGCTTCTTCGCGGCGGCCACCACGGTCTGCGCGAGCCTGCCGCGCCGGCTGAGGAACGGCTTCGCGCCCAGTACCCAGCTGATGGAGTACTCGAGGCCGTGCTTCCTGAGGATCGCCTCGACGCGCTCTTTCAGCGAAACGTCGTTGCTTTCCGTGGAAAAACGGAAGTTGAAGTCGACTTCGGCCGAGCCCGGGACGACGTTGGCCGCGCCGGTGCCGGCGTGAATGTTGGACACCTGGAAGCTGGTGGGCGGAAAGCTCTCGTTGCCTTTGTCCCATTGCGTCCGTGCGAGCTCCGCCATGGCCGGTGCAAGGAGATGGATTGGGTTTTTGACCAGGTGCGGATAGGCGACATGGCCCTGGATGCCGCGCACCACGAGCTTTGCAGAAAGCGAGCCGCGGCGCCCGTACTTCAGCATGTCGCCGAGCGTATCGACCGAGCTCGGCTCGCCCACGACGCAGTAATCGATCTTCTCGTTGCGCTCTCTCAGCTTCTCCACCACCCGCACCGTGCCGTCGAGCGCGGGGCCTTCCTCGTCGGAGGTCAGGAGGAACGCGATGGACCCGGAGTGCTGCGGGCGCTCCGCGACGAAGGTCTCGGCCGCGATCACGAAGGCGGCGATGGATGATTTCATGTCGGCCGCGCCGCGCCCGAAGAGCTTGCCGTCGCGTACGGTCGGAACGAAGGGATCGGAATGCCACTCGCCGAGGGGGCCGGTCGGCACCACATCGGTATGGCCGGCGAAGCAGACCAGCGGGGCGCTCTCGCCGCGGCGCGCCCAGAGATTGGTGACCTCGCCGAACCTCATCGGCTCGCAGCGAAAACCGGATTTCTCGAGCCGCGCGGCGAGCAGCTCCTGGCAGCCGCCGTCCTGCGGCGTGATCGACTTGCGCGCGATGAGCTCGCGGGCGAGTTCGAGCGCGCCGCTGTCAGGCATTCATGTCGATCTTGAAGCTGCCGAGCTTCTCCCCGGGCTTGTCGCCCGACTTGGGCGGCTGGCCGCTGATCTCGCCCGCGGTGGCCTGGTTGATGAGCCACAGCATGTTGGTGGCCGAGTCGGCGTTCGCCATCGCCTCTTCCTGGGTGATGCTGCCGTCCATGAACAGCTTCATCAGCGCCTGCTCGAAGGTCTGCGAGCCCGGCGCCATGCTCTTTTCGAGCGCCTCCTTGATCTCGTTGATCGCGCCTTTCTCGATCAGCTCGGCGACGTGGCGGGTGTTGAGCAGGATCTCGATCGCCACCATCCGGCTGCCGGTCTTGGTGCGCACCAGGCGCTGCGAAATGACGGCCTGCAGCGCCGCCGCCAGGTCGAGCAGCAGGCTGGGGCGGTTCTCCAGCGCGTAGAAGTTGATGATGCGGTTCATCGCGTGATAGCTGTTGTTGGCGTGCAGCGTCGCGAGGCAAAGATGGCCCGACTGCGAGTAGGCGAGCGCCATGGCCATGGTCTGCCGGTCGCGGATCTCGCCGATCAGGATGCAATCGGGAGCCTGGCGCAGCGCGTTCTTGAGCGCCACCTCGAAGGTCTTGGTGTCGGTGCCGACCTCGCGCTGGTTGACGATCGATTTCTTGTTGGTGAAGATGAACTCGACCGGGTCCTCGAGGGTGAGGATGTGGCCAGACTTGAGGCCGTTGCGGTGATCGAGCATGGCGGCGAGGGAGGTCGATTTGCCCGAGCCGCTGGCGCCGACCATCAGGATCAGGCCGCGCTTCTGCATGATCACTTCCTTCAGCACCTCGGGCAGGCCGAGCGAGTCGAGCGGCGGAATGGTGTTCGGGATGTAACGCACCACCACCGCGGGCGAACCCTTCTGCCGGAAGGCGCTGATGCGAAACGCCCCCACGCCCTCGAGGTTGAAGGCGGTGTTCAGCTCCATCTCGTCCTCGTACTCCTTGATCTGGCGCTCGTTGAGGACCTCGTGGAGCAGCTGCGTGACCGTCTCGGCGCTCATCACCGTCTGGTTCACCGGCACCGCCACGCCGTTGATCTTGATGTTGATCGGCGAGCCGACCGAAAGAAAGATGTCCGACGCCTTCTTGTCGGCCATGACCTGGAACAGGCGCTTCATCGCGGACATTCGCGTCCCTCCCAAACGAGCAGTCCCGCTAGTTTAATCTCCCCGCAGAAGTTCGTTCAGGCTGGTTTTGGCCCGCGTGCGGGCATCCACCGTTTTTACAATCACCGCGCAATACAGTCCGTATTTGCCGTCCGGGGAGGGCAGATTGCCGGAAACCACCACCGAGCCGGCCGGAATGCGCCCGTAGAGAATCTGGCCGCTGGCGCGGTCGAGGATGCGCGTGCTCTGCCCGAGGAACACGCCCATCGAGATGACGCTGTTCTCCTCGACGATCACGCCCTCGACCACCTCGGAGCGCGCGCCGATGAAGCAGTTGTCCTCGATGATCACCGGGCCCGCCTGCACCGGCTCGAGCACCCCGCCGATGCCCACGCCGCCCGACAGATGCACGTTCCTGCCGATCTGGGCGCAGGAACCGACCGTGGCCCAGGTGTCGACCATGGTGCCTTCGCCCACGTAAGCGCCGATATTGACGAAGGAGGGCATGAGGACCGCGTTCCTGGCGATGTAGGCCCCGCGCCGCGCCATCGCGGGCGGCACGACGCGGAAACCGCCGGCGGCGAAGTCGAAGGACGCAAACTTCGAGGGCACCTTGTCGTAGTAGCGGGTGGCCCCGCCTTCCATCACGCGGTTGTCCTCGAGACGGAACGACAGCAGCACCGCCTTCTTGATCCACTGATGCGTAATCCATTCGCCGCCCGCCTTCTCCGCGACGCGCAGGCGCCCGGCGTCCAGCCCGGCAATGACCTCTTCCACCGCTTCGCGCAGCGCGCGCGGCGCGTTCGCCGGATTGAGCCGGGCGCGCTCGTCCCAGGCTTCCTCGATTGCTTTCTTAGCGTAGTCCATTCGAGAAACGCATCATGCGTCCTATCGCCTCGACGCATTCGTCGAGCGGCGCGACCAGCGCAATGCGCACGTGGTTCTTTCCGGGGTTCTCGCCGAGCGCCTCGCGCGCAAGATAGCTGCCGGGCAGCACCAGCACATTATATTCAGCGTGCAGGCGCCGCGTGAACTCGGCGTCGTCGATCGGCGTGCGCATCCACAGGTAGAAGCCGCCTTCGGGCATGTCTGCTTGCAGGGGATCGCGAACCAGAGGCAGGACCGCCCTGAACTTCTCCGCGTAGAGGCGCCGGTTTTCCACGACGTGCTGCTCGTCGTCCCATGCCGCGATCGAGGCCTGCTGCACGGCGAGGCTCATCGCCGAGCCGTGGTAGGTGCGGTACAGGAGGAAGCCCTTGAGTAGCCCCGCATCGCCGGCGACGAAGCCCGAGCGCATGCCCGGGCAGTTGGAGCGCTTCGACAGGCTGGAGAAAACGGCGAGGCGCGGATAGCCGGCTCTGCCCAGCTGGTGCGCCGCCTCGAGCGCGCCCAGAGGAGGTTCACGGAAGTAGATCTCCGAATAGCACTCGTCCGAGGCAATGACGAAGCCGTGACGGTCCGACAGCTCGAAGAGCTGCTTCCATTCTGCGAGCGGCATCACGCGGCCGCCGGGATTTGCCGGCGAGCAGGCATAGACCAGCTGGACACCCTCCCAGTCCTGGGGGATTCCGTATACAGGCTTGGCCCCGGCAAGCAATGCCGCCCCTTCGTAGATCTGATAGAACGGATTCGGGCACACCACCCTTGCCTCGCGCGTGGGGTCGATCACGGTCTGCGCAAAGGCGAACAGCGCCTCGCGCGTGCCGTTGACCGGCAGCACCTGAGTCTCGGGATCGGGCGCGGGGATGCGGTACCGGCGCGCGAGCCACTGGGCGATCGCCTGGCGCAGTGCCGGAAGGCCGGCGGTCAGCGGATAGACCGACAGGCCGTCGAGCGCTTCGGTCAGGGCGCTCTTCACCAGCGCGGGAGTCGGGTGCTTCGGCTCGCCGATCGACAGGTTGATCGGCCGCAAGGCGGTATTCGGCGGGGCGCCGGCAAGCAGCGCGCGCAGCTTCTCGAACGGGTAGGGATGCAGGCGCGCTAGGAGGGGATTCACCTGGCCGGCATTTCTCCACGCCAGCCTTTTTTCCTGTGCTCCGCGATTACGCTGGTGTGAATTCCGCCGCGCACGTTGAAGCGCGCCTCGAGCCGCATGTGCCGCGGCCTCGTCGCGCGCACCAGGTCATCGAGGATCTTGTTGGTGACCGCCTCGTGGAAAGCGCCCTCGCCGCGGTACGACCATACGTAGAGCTTGAGCGATTTCAGCTCCACGCACAGCCGGTCGGGCACATAGTCCAGGACCAGCGTGGCGAAATCGGGCTGGCCGGTCATCGGGCAGACGCAGGTGAATTCCGGCATCTCCATGTGGATCCGGTAGTCGCGCTCGGGCGCGGGATTGGCGAACGTTTCTAGGCGCTTGCTCGGGCGAGAGGGCACTGAAAAACCGGCGGGAACGAAGCGCGCAGATGGTATCATTTTTGGCGTGCGTCTAACTCAAATAAAGCTCGCTGGATTCAAGTCCTTCGTAGATCCAACCTCGATACACGTGCCGGGCCAGCTGGTGGGCGTGGTGGGGCCGAACGGCTGCGGCAAGTCGAACGTGATCGACGCGGTGCGCTGGGTGCTGGGCGAGACCCGCGCCGCGGCGCTGCGCGGCGATTCCATGCAGGACGTGATCTTCAACGGCTCGGTGAACAGGAAGCCGCTGGCGCGCGCCGCGGTCGAGCTCAACTTCGACAACTCGCAGGGCCGGGCGGCAGGGCAGTGGTCGCAGTACGCCGAGATCTCGGTCAAGCGCGTCCTGCAGCGCGACGGCGAGTCGAGCTACTACATCAACGGCGTGCACGTGCGCCGGCGCGACATCACCGACATGTTCCTCGGCACCGGACTGGGGCCGCGCGCCTACGCCATCATCGAGCAGGGCATGATCTCGCGCGTCATCGAGGCCAAGCCCGACGAGCTGCGCGTTTTCCTCGAAGAGGCGGCGGGCATTTCCAAGTACAAGGAGCGCCGCCGCGAGACCGAGAGCCGGCTGGCCGGCACGCGCGACAACCTCGCGCGTATCACCGACATCCGCCTGGAGATGGGCGCCCAGCTGGAGAAGCTCGAGGCGCAGGCCAAGGTGGCCACGCGCTATCAGGAATATCACGCCGAGCTGCAGCTCAAGCAGCAGCTGCTGTGGTATCTGCGCCGGCGCGACGCGGCGACGGAGCGCGACCGGCACTCGCAGGAGCTCGCGAGGTCGGGCAACGAGCTGGAAGCCGAGAACGCGCAGCTGCGCAGCCTGGAGTCGCGCGTCGAGACGGCGCGCGCCGCCCATTACCAGGCGGGCGACGCGCTGAATGCCGCGCAGGCGTCCCTGTACAGCGCCAACGCCGAGGTCGCGCGCCATGAGTCCGAGCTGCGCCACGCGGAGGAAACGCGTCAGCGGCTGGAAGGCCAGCATACCGAGCGCCGCGCGCAGCTCGGCCAGTGGCGCGAGCAGCGCGCGCAGCTCACCCTGGCGCTGCATATGTGGGCGGCGCGCACCGGCACGGCCAGGCAGCGCGTCAGCGAGACAAAAGAGAAGCTCGATATCGAAAGCCAGGCCTTGCCTCAGGCCGAGGAGGCATTCCGCGCCGCGCAGGAACGGCTGAACGACGCGCGCAGCCGGCTGATGCAGGCCGAAAGCCGCCTGCAGCTCGAGCAGGCGAACCAGGCACATCTCGAGCGCGGGAGGCAGGCGCTCGCGCAACGGCGCGAACGACTTGAAGCCGACCGGCAGACCCTGGCCGAGCCCGACGCCGCCGAGGTGGGCGCGGCCGAGTCCGGAATTGCCGGCCTCGACGCCGCCGTGCGCGCCGCCGAGGCCGCGTTCGAAGCGCTGCAGGCCGAATGCGCGAGCCTCGACGCGCGCCGCGCCGAGGCCGCCGAGGCGCTGGGCGCCGCGCAGCGCGAGCACGCTGCCGCGGAGGCGCAGCTTGCGACGCTGCGACAGATCCAGGCCGCGACCGAAGACGACGCCCCGCTGCGCGACTGGTTCGAGCGCCACGGCCTGGCCGGGCTGCCGCCGCTGTGGCAGAAGCTGCGCATCGACGCCGGCTGGGAGACGGCCGTGGAGGCGGTGCTGCGCGAGCGCCTGCACGCGCTCGAGCTGGGCGACGCGGGGCGTCTTGCCGGGGTCGTCTCCGACCAGCCGCCTTCGAAGGCGAGCCTGTTCGTCCAGGGCAACGTCGTCCCCGATGTAGCGGCCGGCTTTGAATCCCTGTTCTCGAAAATTCACGACGCCGACGCTGTGGTCTCCGGTGCGCTGCGGGACTGGCTCGGCGGCGTATTCGTCGTCGAAGGGGTCCCCGACATCTCGAGGCTGCCTGCCGGCGCGGTGCTCGTGAACCGCGAAGGCCATCAGTTCACCCGCTATACGGTGAGCCTGCATGCCCCCGACACCGCCGACACGGGACTGCTCGCGCGGCAGGCCGAGATCGAGGCGCTGGAGGAGCGCCTGAAGGATCTTCACATCCGCCTGAGCGCCGCGCAAAGCGGGCTCGACGACCTCGAAGCGCAGCTTGCCGGGCGCAATGCGGCGCTGGAGGGGGCGCGCCTGGACATCGGCTCGCGCCAGAAAGAGCAGCACGACGCGCAGATCGAGCACCTCAAGCTCGCCCAGGCGCACGAGCGCTATCGCGAGCGCAGCGCCCAGATGCGCGCCGAAATGGCCGCGATGGAGGAGGAGGCCGCGCGCACCGGGCAGGCCCTCGAGCACTGCGCCGCCGCCGCGGCGGGCATCGGCGAGGAGATCGCCGGGGGGCGCGCGCGCCTCGAAACCGCGCGCTCGGAGCACAGCGTCGCTGAAAGCGCGCTCGCCGATCAGCGCCGCGCCCTGCAGCAGGCGGAGCGCGATGCGCAGGACGCGGCTTTCGGGGAGCGTGAATGCGCTGCCAAGATCGGCGAGATCGACAACTCGGTGCGCGTCATCGACCAGCAGATCGAGCGCGCGGACCTCGAGGTGGCGAAGCTGACCGAGGAGCTGGCGGCCGACCCGATTCCGGCCGTGCGCCACGCGCTCGACAGCGCGGTCGAAGCAAGGCTCGCTTGCGAGAAAACCCTGGCAGGGGCGCGCAACGCGGTCGAGGCGGCCGCCGCGGCGCTGCGCGAGCTCGAGGAAGCGAGGCTCCAGGTGGAAACGCGCGTCGCGCCGCTGCGCGAGCGGCTGGGCGAGCTGCGGCTGAAGGAGCAGGCCGCCCAGATGAATTTCGACCAGTTCGACACCCATTTGCGCGAGGCGGGCGCGGACGGGACCCGTCTGGCCGACGAAGCCGCGCGCTCGCCGCGGCCCTCCGCGCTGCAGGGGGAGATCACGCGCGTTACGCAGGCCATCGGCGAGCTCGGGGCGGTGAACCTCGCGGCGCTCGAGGAGCTGCGCTCGAGCCAGGAGCGCAAGGGCTTCCTCGACGCGCAGGCCATCGACCTCGAGGAAGCGGTGCATACGCTCGAGGACGCGATCCGCCGCATCGACCGCGAGACGCGCGAGCTGCTGCGCGAGACCTTCGAAGCCGTGAACCGGCATTTCGGCTCGCTCTTCCCGACGCTGTTCGCGGGCGGCGAGGCGAAGCTCATCATGACCGGCGAGGAGATCCTCGACGCCGGCGTGCAGGTGATGGCGCAGCCGCCGGGAAAGCGCAACAGCAGCATCCATCTGCTCTCCGGCGGCGAGAAAGCCCTCACCGCCATCGCGCTGGTGTTCTCGTTGTTCCAGCTCAACCCGGCGCCGTTCTGCCTGCTCGACGAGGTGGACGCGCCCCTCGACGATTCCAATACGCTGCGCTTCTGCGACCTGGTCAAGCGCATGTCGGCGCAGACCCAGTTCCTGTTCATCAGCCACAACAAGCTCTCGATGGAGATGGCCGGGCAGCTGATCGGCGTGACGATGCCCGAGTCCGGCGTTTCACGCGTCGTGGCGGTCGACATCGACGAGGCGCTGCGCATCCGGGAGGAGCTCGCCGCCTGAATTTAGAGCGGCCTCTCGCTCTCCTGTCGGCATGACCGATCTCCAGCTCGGTCTGCTCGTGATCGGCGGCCTGGCGGTGGTGGCGGTGCTCGCCTATAACCGCCGGCAGGAGCGCGCTGCGCGCCGGCAGGCTGAGCGGGCGTTCGGCGGCTCGCGCCACGCCGACGTGCTGCTCCAGGAGCCGCAGAGCCGCCGCGAGCCCACGTTCCACGCCCAGGGCGAAGCGATGCCCGACGAGCGCGTCGACTACATCGTCGAGCTCAAGCTGTTGCGCGCTCTGGCGGCCGCAAGCATGCTCGAGCCCTGGCGGCCGGTGGAGCAGCGCTTCGCCGCACGCGTATCTCTTTCAGGCAGCGACGGCGAGGGCTGGCGCAGGATCTCCGCCGGAGACCCCGGTTACTGCACCGACCTGCGCGCCGCCCTGCAGCTGGTCACGCGCGTCGGACCCGTAAGCGAAGCCGAGCTGGTCGAATTCCGTTCCGCGGTCGAGACCCTCGCCGCCAGGATCGGCGCCGCGGTTTCGGCGCCGGAAATGCGCCGGGCGCTAGACGCGGCGCGCGAGCTCGACCGCAGCTGCGCAGACTGCGACGTGCAGGTCGCGCTGCACGTGCTGGGCGTCCCCGCGGCGCAGGAGCTCGGCGAGCAGCCGTTCCGGGTGGCGCCGCGGGAGGACGGCCTCACGCTCACGCTCGACGTGGCGCGCACCGCGGAGCCCGGCCGCGCCTTCCAAGCCATGACGCGCACCGCGCGGCAGCTCGGCGGCCGCCTGGTCGACGATAACGGCAATGCGCTCGACGAGCGCACGCTGGCGGCCATCGGCGCGCAGCTCGAGGCGGTGCGCCAAACCCTTGCCGACCGCGGCATCGAGCCGGGGAGCGCGCTAGCGTTGCGTTTGTTCTCGTAGCTATGGCGGCGACGGCCTCCAAGCGCGAGAGAGCAGTGTATTTGCGCCGCGAGATCGAGCGGCACAACCGCCTGTACTACGTCGAGGACAGTCCCGAGCTGACCGATGCGCAGTACGACCGCCTGTTCCGCGAGCTGCAGGAGCTGGAATCGCAGCACCCCGAGCTGGCCGATGCGGATTCGCCCACCCAGCGGGTGGGTGGCGCGGCGGCCACCGAGCTCGCCCCCGTGCGCCACGAGGCTCCGATGCTCTCCATCCGCAGCGAGACCGATACCGGCGACTCCGCGGCGGCCAAGTTCGACGCGCGCATCCGCCGGGAGCTCGGGCTCGACGCGTCGCAGCCGCCGCTCGAGTACGCCGCCGAGCTCAAGCTCGACGGCCTCGCCATCAGCCTGCGCTACGAGCGCGGGTCGCTCGCGCTTGCCGCGACCCGCGGCGACGGGGAAATCGGCGAGGATGTGACCGCGAACGTGCGCACCATCCGCAGCATTCCGATGAGGCTGCGCGGCAAGGCGCCGGACCTGCTGGAAGTGCGCGGCGAGATTTACATGAACCGCGCCGCGTTCGAGCGGATGAATGAGCGCCAGCGCGAGGCCGGCAAAAAAGCCTATGTCAATCCGCGCAACGCCGCCGCCGGCGCGGTGCGCCAGCTCGATCCCAAAGTCACCGCGCGCCGGCCGCTCACGTTTTCGGCCCATGGGTTCGGGCGCATCGAGGGCGGCCTATCGTTTCGCACCCAAAGCGAATTCCTGGCCGCTATCGAGAAGCTCGGCCTGCCGGTCAACGGGGATCGAAAGGTCCTGCAGGGTGCCGAACAGCTCATCGGATACCACCGCAGCATCGGCGAGCGCCGCGGCGCGCTGCCGTTCGACATCGACGGCGTGGTGTACAAGGTGAACAGCATCGAGCTGCAGCGCAGGCTTGGCTACGTGGCGCGCGAGCCGCGCTGGGCCATCGCGCACAAGTATCCCGCGCAGGAGGAGACAACCGTGGTGGAGGCAATCGCCGTCCAGGTGGGACGCACCGGAACCCTCACGCCGGTGGCCCGGCTCAAGCCGGTGTTCGTCGGCGGCGTCACCGTCACCAACGCCACCCTGCATAACGAAGACGAGCTGCGCCGCAAGGACGTATGGGCCGGGGACACGGTGGTCGTGCGGCGTGCGGGCGACGTGATTCCCGAGGTCGTCGGCGTGCGCAGCAAAGGACCGCGGCGGCCGCAGGACCGCTTCGAGATGCCGCAGCGCTGCCCCGAGTGCGGCTCGCCGGTGGTGCGCGTTCCGGGAGAGGCGGCCACGCGCTGCACCGGCGGCCTCTACTGCAAGGCGCAGCGCAAGCAGACCCTGCTGCATTTCGCCGCTCGCCGGGCCATGGACATCGAAGGCCTGGGCGAGAAGCTTGTCGACCAGCTGGTCGAGAGGGACCTGGTGGCCAACCCCGCCGACCTGTACCGGCTCGACGCGGCGACCCTGGCCGCGCTCGAGCGCATGGGCGAGAAGTCGGCGCAGAATGTGTTCGCAGGCATCCAGAAGTCCCGCAAGGCCGAGCTGAACCGCTTCATCTACGCGCTCGGCATTCCGGGAGTAGGAGAGGAAGTGGCGAAGATCCTGGCGCGCCATTTCGCCTCGCTCGATGCGCTCCTCGATGCCGATTGGGCCAGGGCCGCGGCAGACAAGGAAGCCGTGCGCAAGGACAATGCACAGCGAAAGAAGCGCGGCGAGCCCCTGGCGGAGGTGCCGCTCGAGGGCATCGGCCCCGAGCTCATGGACAGCATCGAGAAATTCCTGCACGAGCCGCACAATCGCGAGATCATCCGCCGTCTCGCCGCCAGCCTGACCCTTGAGGCCAGGGCAGCGGCGGCGCGCCCCAGCCGGGAAATGCGCACCTTCGTCCTGACCGGCGCCCTTGAGGGCATGAGCCGGGACGAGGCAAAGGCCGCGATAGAGGCGAAGGGGCACAAGGTCGCAGGAGCGGTGTCCGCGAACACCGATTTCGTGGTTGCCGGCGAACACGCCGGAGCCAAGCTCGACAAGGCGCGCAGCCTCGGCGTCCCCGTAATCGACGGAAAAAAGCTGCTGCAGCTGCTGAAGGAGATCTGACCCAGATGCCCAGGCTGAGGAAGGCCGTGTTTCCCGTCGCCGGATTCGGCAGCCGGTTCTTGCCGGTGACCAAGGCAAGCCCGAAGGAGATGATGCCGGTCGTCGACAAGCCGCTGATCCAGTACGCGGTCGAGGAGGCGGCGGCCGCCGGCATCACCGACATGATCTTCGTCACCGGCCGCAACAAGCGCGCCATCGAGGACCATTTCGACAAGGCCTACGAGCTCGAGACCGAGCTCGAGCGCAAGGGCAAGGACGTGCTGCTCGAGCAGGTGAGGTCGGTGCTGCCCGAGGGCGTGCGCTGCATCTATATCCGCCAGGCCGAGCCGCTCGGCCTCGGACATGCCGTGCTGTGCGCGCAGCCGGTGGTCGGCGACGACCCCTTCGCCGTGCTGCTCGCCGACGACCTGATCGATTCCGACCCGCCCGCCATGGCGCGCATGGCCGAGATATTCGCGAAGGAAGGCGCCTCGCTCCTGGGCGTCGAGGAAGTGCCGCGCGACCAGACGCAGAGCTACGGCATCGTCACCATCGACCGCATGGTCGGGGACACGGCGCGCATCCACAGCATCGTCGAGAAGCCCAGGCCGGCGGATGCGCCGTCGAACCTCGGGGTGATCGGCCGCTACGTGCTCACGCCGCGCATCTTCGATCTGCTCTCCGAAGTGACGCCGGGCGCGGGCGGCGAGATCCAGCTGACCGACGCGATCTCGGCGCTGCTCTCCCACGAGCGCACGCTCGCGGTGCGCCTGCCCGGGCGGCGCTACGACTGCGGCTCCAAGCTGGGCTACCTGCAGGCCACGCTCGACTACGGGCTGCGCCATCCCGAGGTCGGCGCCGAGTTCGCGCGCTATTTGAAGTCACGCTAGACTGCGGCGCATGCCCGACGCGAAGAAGGCCTGGGCCTTCCTCGAGAACTCGGATCGGATCCTGAGCGCGGAGGAAGTCCAGGCGGCCGTGCGGCGACTCGCCGCGCAGATCGACGAGCGCCTCGCCGGCGCCTACCCGCTGGTGCTCGCGGTGATGGGCGGGGCGGTGGTGTTTGCGGGGCAGATCCTGCCGCTCCTGCGCTTCCCGCTCGATTTCGACTACATCCATGCCTCACGCTACGGCGAGGCGACGCAGGGCGCCAGCGTCGAGTGGCGAGTGACGCCGACCGAGAGCGTCAGAGGCCGCACCGTGCTGGTGCTCGACGACATCCTCGACGGCGGGGAGACCATGAGCGCCATCCGCGAACGGCTGCTCGGGCTCGGGGCGCAGAGCTTCTACTGCGCGGTACTGGTGGAAAAGCTGCTGGAGCGGGCGAAGCCGATCAGCCCGGACTTCGTCGGCCTGAAGATCACCGACCGCTTCGTGTTCGGCTACGGCATGGACGCCATGGGCTATTGGCGCAACCTGCCCGAGATCCGCGCCATGAAGGAGGCCTGATCCTGCTGGCGATCATCGGCGGCAGCGGGCTGTCCAAGCTCGGCAACATGGAGGTGACGCGGCGCAAGGTGTCGCGCACCCCGTACGGCGAGCCCTCCGGGGCGCTGACCTTCGGCTGCATCAGCGGCTGCGACGTCGTGTTCCTCGCGCGCCATGGCTACGGCCACACGATCGCGCCGCACGAGGTCAATTACCGCGCGAACCTGTGGGCGCTGAAGGACGCCGGCGCGGAGTCGGTGGTATCGGTGGCCTCGGTAGGCGGCATCCGCGGCGACCTCGGGCCCGGCACGCTGCTCCTGCCGCACCAGGTCATCGACTATACGTGGGGGCGCCGCTCGACCTTCTTCGAGGGCCTGGGGGCGCCGGTGAACCATATCGACTTCACCGAGCCGTATTCGCCTGAACTGCGCAACAGGCTGCTCAAGGCCGCTGCTGGATGCGCAGAGAGAATCCTGGATGGTGGCGTGTACGCGGCCACGCAAGGCCCGCGGCTCGAAACGGCCGCCGAGATCACGCGCCTGGAGCGCGACGGCGCCGACGTGGTCGGCATGACCGGGATGCCCGAAGCGGCGCTCGCGCGCGAGATCAGCCTCGAGTATGCGCCGATCGCGGTGGTCGCCAACTATGCCGCAGGCCGCGGCGACAGCCAGCGCGCGGTGCCGCTCGACCGCATCGAGGCGGTGCTCGCGGAGGCGATGGGCCGCGTGCGCCGCATCATCGAGAAGCTCTGCGAGGACGCGTGATCCGCGAGGTCCTGCGCATGGGCGATCCGAGGTTGTGGGAGAAGGCCGTGCCGGTCACGGATTTTCATTCGCCGGACCTGAAAATTCTGCTGGAAGACATGCGAGACACCATGGCGCATCTCAACGGCGCCGGGCTCGCCGCGCCGCAGATCGGCGTGGGCTTGCGCGTGGTGATCTTCGGCGTGAGCTCCAACCCGCGCTATCCCGCGCTCGAGGAAGTCCCCGACACGGTGCTCATCAATCCGGTGCTCGAGCCCCTCTCCGATGAAGTGGAGGAGGGCTGGGAAGGTTGCCTGTCGGTGCCGGGCATGCGCGGATGGGTGCCCCGCTGGAGCAGGCTCCGCTACCAGGGGTTCGATGAAAGCGGCAAACCCTTCGAGCGTGAAGTCGAGGGCTTCCACGCGCGCGTAGTGCAGCACGAGGTAGACCACCTCGACGGCGTGCTCTACCCGATGCGCATCCGCGATCTCACCCGCTTCGGCTTCAACGAGGCGCTGTTTCCAGGGCAGGAATTGCCGGCCGAGGAATAGGCCGGAACGGCCAGCGGCATAGCCCGTTGGAGCCAGGCGGCCGACGCAATCTTTTAGGAGGGGCTTGACTACCATTACCTCCCAAGGAGGCCATGTCAATGCTCATCAAAGGCCAGTCGGACATCGAGATCCAGATCTCGGATATCGGCTACATCTGCTTGAAGCAGAACGAGGACGAAGGCGAACAAGTGATTACGTTCGCGCCGGCGTACGCCTCGAAGGTGGCGGCGGCGATCAGCCAATTGCAGGAGTTCGCCCAGAAGAAGTTCGAGAAAAGCGAGATCGACGACTGACTTGACCCGTTTCTACGCGGGTACCTGAAGCTCCTTCAGCAGTTCCTGCTCGAGCTGCAGCACCGTCTTCGAGCTGCTCAACGCCTCTCCTGAGACCAGGAAGACGTCCTCGGCGCGGTCGCCCAGGGTGTTGATGCGCGCGGTCTGCAGGTTGACCTGATAGCGCGCGAGCGTGCGGGCCACGTCGTACAGCAGGCCGGGGCGGTCGCTCGCCACGATCGACAGCACCTGGTAGGCGCCGCGCTCGTCGGGCCGGATGTCGACCACTGGAGAGATGGGGAAGTGGCGCACGCGTCTGGACAGGCGCCCGCCGCGCGGCGGC
>DASQGB010000073.1:0-12846 GCA_035632815.1 Burkholderiales bacterium
GCCCGAGCCGGCCGGGCCGTGGCAGCCGGCGCAGGCCGGCACGCCGCTCGCTGCGATGCCGCCGCGCCAGATCTTCTGGCCCAGCGCGGCAAGGTCCTTGTCGGCGGCGCTCGCCGGCCGCGGATTCTGGCCGGCGTAGAACGCGGCCAACCCCTTCATGTCTGCATCCGACAGGTTGGCCACCATCGGCGTCATGATCGAGCTCTCGCGCGCGGGCTTCTTGCCTGCTTGGGGTTTGTAGTCCGCCAGTTGCTTGTGCAGGTACTCGGCGATCTGGCCGGCGATCTTCGGATTGGCGGGGGCGGTACTGTTGCCGTCGGCCGCATGGCAGGCGGCGCAGACCCGGCTGGCGATGCCCTGGGCTTTGGCCGCGTCCTGCGCCAGCGCAGTTCCGGCGAATGCCGCTGCCAGGCAGGCTGCGAGGCTCAGTGCGCGGATCATGCTTTCCCTCGAATGCGAAAGCGGCGATTTTATTAGAATTCCACGCCGCGCCATGACGGTCTTTTCGCAGGCCTCGTTTCTCGCCTCCGCCGGCAGGCCGGCCGACCTGCCGGCGGCCGGGCCGCCCGAGCTCGCCTTCGCCGGCCGCTCGAACGTCGGCAAGTCGAGCGCGATCAACGCGCTCTTGGGCCGCAAGCGCCTCGCCTACACCAGCAAGACACCGGGCCGCACGCAGACCATCAATTTCTTTGCATTGGGCGAGCAGGCGCGGCTCGTCGACCTGCCCGGTTACGGCTATGCGCGCGTGCCGCGCGAGCTGCGAGCGCAATGGGAGCAGCTTGTCGGCGCTTATCTAAACAAGCGCGGCACGCTCGCGGGGGTGGTGCAGGTGATGGACGCGCGCCATCCGATGACCCCGCTCGATCTGCAGCTGCTCGACTGGCTGGCGCCGGTGCGCACGCTGGTGCTGCTGTCGAAAGCCGATAAGCTGACGCGGGCAATGCAGCGGGAGACTTTGTCGCGCGTTCGCGACGGTCTGCCCGGGGCGCATGTGGAGCTGTTTTCGAGCATTACGCGACAGGGTGTAGAGGAATGCCGCGACCTGCTGCAGCAGTGGCTGCAAGCAGGCCGCGAGAATAAAAAACCCCCGGTCAAGGGGATATAAACCGGGGGCGAAACGCCTTAATTTTTGGATTAAGGCACCCGCTCAGGGAGGAGAAGCGGGAGACGATGAAATCGTCTGAAGGTAAGATCGATCCCTCCGGGGAAAAGTTCCCCGGAGGAAACCCCCAGAAAAATCAGCGCAATGAAGATATACGGCGGCTTCCCGGCAGTGCGCATGCGGCGCATGCGGCGCGACGAATTTTCGCGCCGCCTGATGCGCGAATCGGTGCTCACCACGAATGACCTGATCTACCCGGTGTTCGTGCTCGACGGCAAAGCCCGCGTCGAGAAAGTGGCTTCCATGCCGGGCGTGGAGCGCATGAGCGTCGACCGGCTGCTGCCGCTGGCGGAGCAATGCCTGAAGCTCGGCCTGCCCGCGCTGGCGCTTTTTCCGGTGATCGACCAGCGACTGAAAAGTGCCGACGGCCGCGAGGCGTTCAATCCCAAAGGTCTCGTGCCGCGCGCCGTCGCCGCCGTGAAGAAGCGTTTCCCCGAGCTCGGCATCATGACCGACGTGGCACTCGACCCTTACACCACCCATGGGCAGGACGGGTTGATCGACCAGAGCGGCTACATCCTCAACGACCAGACGCTTGAGGTGCTCGTCAAGCAGGCGCTGACGCAGGCGGCGGCCGGAGTGGACATCGTCGCGCCCTCCGACATGATGGACGGCCGCATCGGGCGCATCCGGGGCGCGCTCGAAAAAGCCGGCCGCATCCATACCAAGATCATGGCGTACTCGGCAAAGTACGCCTCCGGTTTCTACGGTCCGTTCCGCGACGCGGTCGGCTCGGCGAAGAACCTCGGCAAGAGCGACAAGAAGACTTACCAGTTGGACCCGGCCAACACCGACGAAGCGCTGTGGGAGGTCGGGCTGGACCTGGCCGAAGGCGCCGACATGGTGATGGTGAAACCCGGACTGCCGTATCTCGACGTGCTCGCGCGGGTGAAACGCGAATTCAAGGCACCGACCTACGTGTACCAGGTGTCGGGCGAGTACTCGATGCTGCGCGCGGCGATCGCCAATGGCTGGCTGCCCGAATCCTGCATCATGGAAGCTCTGACCGCGTTCAAGCGCGCGGGCGCGGACGGTATCCTCACCTACTTCGCCATGGACGCAGCGAAAGCGCTAAGGCGCGGTAGCTAGCGAAAGCGTCTTCAGGAAACGCTCGGCGTCCTGGTAGCCGATCACGCGCAGGCCCTTGATCTCGCGTCCCTGCGGATCGAAGAACACGATCCCGGGCGGGCCGAACAGCGAGAAGCGCTTGAGCAGCAGCTTGTCGGCCTCGTTGGCGGCGGTCACATCGGCCTGCAGGAGCAGCATGCCGTCGAGCTTGGCGCGTACCCGCGGATCCGAAAACGTGAACGCCTCCATCTCCTTGCACGACACGCACCAGTCGGCATAGAAGTCGAGCATTGCGGGCCTGCCGACTGCGCGCAGCTTGTCCTCAAGCTCCGGGAGCGACGCCACGCGCGTCCAAGGCAGCGGAGAGGCTGCAGGAGAGGACTTTCCGGCGAGGCCGGCGAGCGGGCGCAGCAGGTCGCGGCTGCCCGAGAGGGCTCCGACAAGCACTGCGACTCCTGCCACCAGCGCGATGATCCCAACGCCTTTCCACAAACGCCACCACCCCGAGGCCGCAGCGGGCAGCGGGTCGAGCGCGCGCAGGAATACCGCCGAACCGATCAACAGCGCCGACCACGCCAGCATCTGCGCCAGCGGCGGCATCACCGGCGACACGATCCATAGCGCGACCGCCAGCAGCAGCACACCGAAGAATCTGCGTACGCCGATCATCCATGCGCCTGCCTTTGGAAGTAGCGCGCCTTCGGAGACCCCGACCGCGACCAGCGGCACGCCCATGCCGAGCGCCATCGCAAACAGCGCCGCGCCGCCGAGCGCGACATCGCGGGTCTGCGAAATGTAAAGCAGGGCACCCGCCAGCGGCGCGGCAACGCAGGGGCTGACGATTACCGCCGACAGGGCCCCCATCGCAGCCACCGAGGCGACGCGCCCGCCGCGCAGGCGCGCATGCGCGCCGTGCAGGCGCTGGTGCAGGAACCCGGGCAACTGCAGCTCGTAGAAACCGAACATCGACAACGCGAGGACCACGAACACAGCCGCAAAGGCGCCGAGCACCCACGCGTTCTGCAGCGCCGCCGCGAGCAGGGTCCCGGAGTACGCCGCGGCGACGCCGGCAGCAGCGTAGGCGACCGCCATCCCCAGCACATAGGAGACCGACAGCGCGAGCGCCCGGCCTTTGTTCAGCCCACTGCCCTCACCCGCGATAATTCCGGAAAGAATCGGAATCATCGGCAGCACGCAGGGAGTGAACGTGAGCAGCAGTCCGAACACGAAGAAGCTCGCCAGTACGAGCAGGAGGTTTCCTTCGAACAGGCGCGCGATCTCGAAGTCGCTCGAGAAAATCGACACCCTGCCGCTTTCGGCCGCAGGCCGCTCCCTGCCAAATGCGGCAAGTACGACGGTCGCCATTGATTCCATCGGTACATAACACACGCCGACGTCGGCGCAACCCTGCGAGGTGACCGTCAGCTTGACGCTATTGCCGGCGGCAGCACTCTCCACCGGAAGGCGTATCGCGACGTTTTTCCGGTAGGTCTCGACCTCACCGAAGAACTCGTCCTTGTGCCTGAGCCCGCGCGGCAGATCCGGCGCGCCGAGCCTCGCATCGCCTGCCGCGGCAAACTTGAAGCGGTCGCGGTACAGGTAGTAGCCGTCCGCGACGGCAAAGTGCACTTCGATCGTCGACGCGTCCAACGCGCGCGCCGAGAAGCGGAAAGCCTTCTCGGGCTCGAGCAGGTTGTCCGTCGAGCCGCCGAGCTTCAGCTGGCCGAACGCCGGCGTGGCGAGTACAAGGGCGACAAGGAGCGAAAAAAGCTTCACGTCTTGGTTTCCGCGGCGACCCAGTCGAGGTAAGCGGGCAGCCCGCGCACGATTGGGACCGCGATGATCTCCGGGAGTTCATAGGGGTGGCCGGCCCGCAGGGCCTGCTCCAGCGCCGGGTAGCGCTCGGCGGTGGTCTTGATGAGCATCGGGTGCTCTTCGTCGTGCTGCACGCTGCCCTTCCAGCGGTAGACCGAGCGGCAGGGAGCGAGGATGTTCACGCAAGCCGCGAGCTGTCCCGCGATCAGCATGTCGGCGAGCCTCTCGGCGGCAGCGCGGTCAGGCAGATTGGTCAATACCAAGAGCGTGCTCATTCGTTAACCCTTCGTGCACGGTGGGATAGCGCAACCGTATGCCAAGCTGCTGCTTCAGCCGCCGGTTATCCAGGCGCCGGGACTCGTCCATGAACGAAAGCATGGGCGCCGGAATTTTTTCAACCGCTTCCTTCCTGGAAACGCGTGGCGGACGTGGCAAGCCGTGCGCATCGGCGATCAGGTCGAACCACTCGCCCATCTTGAACTCGGAATCGTCGTTCGCGTTGTAGATGCCCACAGGCGCATCGTCCTCCAGCGCGCGGCAGACGATGGCCGCGAGGTCTTCGGCGTGGATGTGGTTGCTGTAGACGTCCTCTTCGGGACGCAGGACCGGCGTGCCGGCGCGCAGGCGCTCGAGGGGCAGGCGATCCGCCGCATAGATGCCGGGTGCGCGCAGCACGACAAGCGCAACTTCTTTGGACGTGCACCATTGCGCAAGCCGCCGCTCCGCGTCCGCGCGCCGACGCGCCCGCGGGGTGCGGGGAGCAATCGGACGGGACTCGTCGATTCGCGCGCCCGCGCAATCGCCATACACGCCGCTCGTGCTGACGTAGACGATGCGAGCCGGTAGAATGCGGCCCTTTTCCAGCGCTGCGAGCAGGTTGGCGGTGCGCGCATCGGTATCGCCCTGGGCGGGCGGCGGCGCGCAGTGAAGGAGGGCGTCGGCCTCGAGCGCGCCGAGCGTCTCGGGACGGTCGAGATCGAGACCGAGGCGTCGCGACAGCGGCCGGATCTCGAAAGCGCGCTCCAGGCGCGGCAGGGCGCGGCGCGCAACGTCCCCGAACCCCGCGATCAACAGGCGTTTCATTGGCGTAATTGTATGCATACGGTCACGATCCAGCCCGCAGGGCACCGCTTCCAGGTCGGGGACGGCGAGTCGGTCCTAGCGGCGGCGCTACGCGCAGGCTTCGTCCTGCCCTACGGCTGCCAGAACGGCGCCTGCGGCACCTGCAAAGGCAAGCTGCTCGAAGGCCGTGTCGACTACGGCGTGTACCAGCAGAGGGCGCTGAGCGAGGCGGAGAGGGCGCAGGGCAAGGCGCTGTTCTGCCAGGCGAAGCCGCTTTCCGACCTCGTCATCGAGGTGCGTACGATCGGCGCGGCGAAGGGCATCGAGGTAAAGACGCTCCCCTGCCGCGTCCAGAAACTGGAGCGGCGCGCCGACGACGTCATGGTGGTGCAGCTCAAGCTTCCCGCGAACCAGAAACTGGCCTTTCTCGCCGGGCAATTCATCGACTTCCTGCTCAAGGGTGGCGTGCGGCGCAGCTTTTCGATGGCGAATCCTCCGCACGCCGCCGAGCTCCTCGAGATTCACGTGCGCCGCGTCGCCGGCGGGCAATTCACCGACCACGTTTTCGGCAGCATGAAGGAACGCGACATCCTGCGCTTCGAGGGCCCGCTGGGCACCTTCTTCCTGCGCGAGGATTCGGATAAGCCGATCGTGTTCGTGGCCTCGGGCACGGGCTTCGCCCCGATCAAGTCGATCATCGAGCGCATGTTCCATGAGCACATCGCCCGCCCCATGGTGCTTTACTGGGGCGGCAGGCGGCCGAAGGATCTGTACATGAACGATCTGCCGCTCATGTGGGCGGCCGAGCATCCGCAGCAGCTCAAATACATTCCGGTCATTTCCGATGGGCTGCCCGAGGACGCCTGGACCGGACGCACCGGATTCGTGCACCGCGCGGTGATGGAGGATTTCCCGGATCTCTCGGGCTACCAGGTCTACGCCTGCGGCGTTCCGGTGATGGTGGATTCGGCGCGCAAGGATTTCGTGGAGCAATGCAAGCTGCCGGAGGAGGAGTTCTACGCCGACAGCTTCACCACGCAGGCGGACCTCGCCGCCGATGCGGGGTAATCCCTTCCGCGCTATGCGGCGGCTTCCCCGAGGTAGGCTTCGCGCACCTTCGGGTCTTGCAGCAGGCTTTTCGCGTTGCCCGCCAAGGTGATGGTGCCCGATTCCATGACGTAGCCCCGGCTCGCCAGCTCGAGCGCGAGCCGGGCATTCTGCTCAACGAGCAGGATGGTCACGCCGCGCCGGGCGATGTCGCGCACGATCTCGAAAATCTTCGCCACCATCAGCGGCGCGAGGCCCATCGAGGGCTCGTCGAGCAGCAGCAGCTTGGGCCGCGCCATCAGCGCGCGCCCGATGGCGAGCATCTGCTGCTCGCCGCCGGAGAGCGTGCCGGCAACCTGCTTGCGGCGCTCCTTCAGCCGCGGAAACGTGTCGTACTGGGATGCCGGATCCCCGCCGCGGATGGCATAGCCGCCCATGGCGAGATTCTCCTCGACCGTCAACTGGGGAAAGATGCCGCGGCCCTCGGGCACCATGACCAAGCCCCGGCGCGGCAATTCGTGCACCGCCACGCCGCTGATGTCGTCGCCGGCGTAGCGAATGGTCCTGGCTTTCGAAGCGACCAGCCGGCAGATCGCCTTCAGCGTTGTTGACTTGCCGGCGCCGTTGGCGCCGATCAGGCACACGAGCTCGCCCTCGCCGACCTCCAGGTCGATGCCCTTCACGGCGCGGATGCCGCCGTAATGGACTTCGAGGCCCTTCACCTCAAGCAGCATGCGTCGCTCCTCTAAGCCGCAAGCGGCGCTCCCCTAAGCCGCAAGCGGCGCTCCCAAGTAGGCCTCGATCACTTTCGGGTCGCGCTGCACCTCTGCCGGCGTCCCCTCGGCGATCTTTTCCCCGTAGTCGAGCACCATGACGCGGTCGCAGACGTCCATCACCAGGCGCACGTCATGCTCGATGAGCAGGATGGTCGTGCCGTCGTCGCGGATGCGGCGGATCAGCTTGCCGAGCGCGAGTCGCTCGGCGGGGTTCATTCCCGCGGCGGGCTCGTCGAGCGCCAGCAGCTTGGGCTCGGTGGACAGCGCGCGCGCAATCTCCAGGCGCCGCTGGTCGCCATAGGGCAGGCCGCCGGCGCGCTCGTTTGCGCGCACCCGGATGCCGACGTAGTCGAGCAGCGCGAGCGCGCGCCGCTCTATGTCTTTTTCCTCGTCCACGGTCCTGCGGGTCCTGAGCACGGCGCCGATCACGCCGGCGCGGGTGCGCACATGCCTGCCGATCATGACGTTCTCGAGCGCGGACAGGTTGGCGAACAGGCGGATGTTCTGGAAAGTGCGCGCGATGCCGAGCGCCGCGACTTGGTGCGGCGCGAGCCCGGCCAGGCTGCCGCCGTCGAAGCGGAACGAGCCGCCGTCGGCGGCGTAAATGCCGGTGAGCAGGTTGAAGAGCGTCGTCTTGCCGGCGCCGTTCGGCCCGATCAGGCCGTAGATGTCGCCGAGCGCGATCGAGAAGGAAACGTTATCCAGCGCCTGCACGCCGCCGAAGCGCTTGGCCACCGCGGTCGCCTCGAGCAGCGCGCTCAAGCGGCTTCCCCCGTTAATTCGCGCTTCCTCACCGCGGAAGGCAGCAGGCCCGCGGGACGAAAGAGCATGATCAGCACCAGCGCCAGCCCGAACAGCAACATGCGGATCACCTCGGGGTCGATGATCATGCGGCCGAACAGTGCCTCTTGCACCGGCGTCACGGTCCAGCGCAGGATTTCGGGCACGAAGGAGAGCAGCACCGCGCCGAGGATCACGCCCCACACGTTGCCCATCCCGCCGAGCACCACCATCGAGATCACCATGATCGATTCGACCAGCACGAAGCTTTCGGGCGAGATGAAGGCCTGGATCGCAGAAAACATGCCGCCCGCAACACCACCGAAGCTCGCTCCCATGGCAAAGGCGAGCAGCTTCAGGTTCCTGGTGTTGATCCCCATCGAGCGGGCAGCGATCTCATCCTCGCGGATCGCCTCCCAGGCGCGCCCGATGCGGGAATTCTGCAGCCGCACGTTGACCACGATGATCGCCAGCACCACCAGCAGCAGCAGGTAGTAGTACTTGATGGGACCGCTGAACTCCAGGCCGAGAAATGTCTCGTAGCTGTCGAAGCTGAAGCCGTCGAGCGAGAACGGGTCGATGCGCGCGATGCCTTGCGGGCCGTTGGTGATGTTGACCGGGCGCGACAGGTTGTTCAGGAAGATGCGCACGATCTCGCCGAAGCCCAGCGTGACGATGGCGAGGTAGTCGCCGCGCAGTTTGAGGGTCGGCGCGCCGAGCAGCACGCCGAAGAAGGCGGCGACGGCGGCGCCAATCGGCAGGATGATCCAGAAAGGCAGGTGCAGGCCGAAATGCGGGCTGGCGAGCAGCGCGTAGGTGTAGGCACCCACCGCGTAGAAGGCGATGTAGCCCAGGTCGAGCAGCCCGGCGAAACCGACGACGATGTTCAGCCCGAGCGCGAGCAGCACGTACAGCAGCGCATAGTTGGTGATGCGCACCCAGGTCGTGCCCACCTGCGCGGCGGCGAACGGCAGCATGATCAGCGCGAAGGCGATCAGAGCGAAGCCCAGCCAGACCAGCCAGGGCCGCTTGCTGGTGTCGAACAGCGCCTGCATCAGGCGCGGTCTCCGACGCGCTCGCCGAGCAGCCCGGAAGGCCGGAACACGAGCACCAGGATCAGCACCATGAAGGCGAACACATCCTGGTAGTTGGAGCCGAACAGGATGAAATGACCGCCGCCCTCGCAGGCTTCGATCGCCTCCGAGATCAAGTACCACGTGCAAAGATCCGTGAGGTCGCCGATGTAGCCCGCGCCCAGCGCCTCGACCAGGCCAAGCAGGATCCCGCCGAGCATCGCGCCCGGGATATTTCCGATCCCTCCCAGTACCGCGGCCGAGAATGCCTTCAGGCCGAGGACCGAGCCCATGGTGTACTGCGCGATGCCGTAGTACGTGCCGTACAGCACCCCCGCGACCGCGCCGAGGCCCGCCCCGATCACGAAGGTAGCTGCGATGACGCGGTTGATGTCGATGCCCATCAGACCCGCGACGTGCGCGTTCTGCGCGGTGGCGCGCATCGCCGTGCCGAGACGCGTGCGGTACACCAGGACGGCGAGCCCGGCCATCAGCGCGAGACAGATCGCGATGATCGCGATCTGCACGTTGCTGATGCTGGCGCCAAAAATCGAGTAGCTGCGGGTGTCGATGATCTGCGGGAAAGCGAGCACGTTACGGCTCCAGACCATCAGCGCGAGGTGCTGCAGGATAATCGATACGCCGATCGCGGTGATGAGCGGCGCGAGGCGCGGCGCGTGACGCAGCGGGCGGTAAGCCAGCCGCTCCATGGAATAGCCCACCAGGATGCAGATCGGGATGGCGCAGCCGGTGCCCAGCAGCACCACCACCAGCGGCGGCAGCCCGGAAGGCGCCACCGCGTTGATCACGGTGAAGGCCACCATGGCGCCGATCATCACCACCTCGCCGTGCGCGAAGTTGATCAGCTGGATGATGCCGTAGACCATGGTGTAGCCCAGCGCCACCACGGCGTACACGCTCCCCGCGGTGAGGCCGTTGATAAGCTGCTGCAGAAACGTGTCCACGGCCGGCTAGCCTAAACCAAAAACAAAAACGGCACCCTGGGGTGCCGTTTTCTCGCAGCTCGAGCCCCGATTACTTGCTGGCGGCCATGGTCTTGACGAAATCCGCGTAGGAGGAGGTCTTGCCGCCCTTCACCACCGCGACCGGATCGAGCTTGGCGCCCTTCATGGTGAAGATCGTGATCTCGGCGTCCTTGCGGTCGCCCTTGTCGTCGAAAGAGATCGGGCCGGTGGCACCGGTGTAGCTGATTTTCTGCAGCTCGGGCAGGTACTTCTTCGGGTCGCTCGAGCCCGCCTTCTTCATCGCCTCGATCAGCATGTTCGCCGCGTCGTAGGTGAACGGCGAGTAGATGATCGGATCGACGTTGTACTTCTTCTTGTAGGCGTCGAGGAACTTCTTCGACGCCGCCTGCGGCGGAATGCCGGCCTGCGAGCACAGCAAGCCCTCGGCCGCCTGTCCCCCGAGCTTGTTCATCTCGTCGGTGCAGGCGCCGTCGCCGAACGCGAACACGGCCTTGATGCCGAGCTCGCGGCCCTGCTTGATGAGCGGCCCGCCGGTGGCATCCATGCCGCCGTAGAACACCGCGTCCGGATTGCGGCCGCGCAGCTTGGTCAGGATCGCCTTCCAGTCGGTGGTCTTGTCGGTGCCCTTCTCGCGCGGCAGCACCTTGATGTTCTGCGCCTTGAGCGTCTTCTCGACCTCGTTGGCGATGCCCTCGCCGTACGCCGTGGCATCGTCGATCACCGCCACCAGCTTGGGCTTTTTCTCGGTGGCGAGGTAGCTCGCGATCGCCGGGCCCTGCTGGTCATCGCGCCCGACGACACGGAACTGGTTCTTGTAGCCCTGCTCGGTGAGCTTGGGATTGGTGGCCGAGCCCGAGATCACCGGGATGCCCGCCTGGTTGTAGATAGGGGACGCCGGGATCGAAGTGCCGGAGTTCAGGTGGCCGACCACGCCTGAGACTTTCGCGTCGACCAGCTTCTGCGCCACCGTGGTGCCGACCTTGGGGTCTGCCTGGTCGTCCTCGGCCACCAGCGTGAACTTGACGGCCTGGCCGCCGATTTGCACCTTCGCCGCGTTGGCTTCTTTGATCGCCAGCCGGGCGCCGTTCTCGTTGTCCTTGCCGAGATGGGCAATGCCGCCGGTCAGCGGCCCGACGTGGCCGATCTTGACCTCGCTACCCGAGGCGGGCGCGGCGGGCGCGGCGGGCGCGGCGGCAGCGGGCTTGGCCTCGCCCTTGGGCGCGGGCTTCTGGTCGCCGCAGCCGGCGAGGGCCAGCGAGGCGGCAATGACGGTGAAAGCGAATACCTTGCTGTTATTCATGGGGTCTCCCGGGGATGAATACGTCTGAGGGTCGATATCATACCTCCGACGCTCATGAAAAATCGACCGGAGCCCGGTATCGGGCTGCCGAATCTGTTAGCTCACTTCTGGGACAGGATCCACTTCACCAGGGCCTGGACGTCGGCGTCCGGCACCGTGGCGTTCGGCGGCATCGGCACCTGGCCCCACACGCCCTGGCTGCCCTTCTTCACCTTGTCGACGAGCTTCGCGTCGGCCGCCTTGTCGCTGCGGTACTTGGCGGCGACCTCCTTGTAGGACGGGCCGACCATTTTCTTGTCCACGGTATGGCAGGCGAGGCAGTTGTGCTTCTTGGCCAGCTCCTCGCTCGCCTCCACAGGGAACGACGCGGCGACGGCCGCGGCCAGGCCGAGTGCGAGCGCGACGGGCTTCATGCGGTCTCCTTCAGGCTGTTTTTCAAGTCTACAAGATCGCTGATCGGTGCGAGGCATGTAACGCCCCGACATAGCCAGCCGTTGACAGGCTCGGGGCGCGGGGGCTTGTCGAGCGCCGGCGGCAGGCCCGGGGCGCCCTCGGCAATCGCCAGCACCGCGGTGTCGGGCAAAAACTCGCGCGCCAGCTCGGCCTGCCAGGCGGCGAGCGCATCGCTCCTGCCGCGCAGTACCAGGATGCCCGGAGGCTGCAGCTGCTCGTCCAGCGCAATCGCCATGCTGCCGAATCCTGCGGGTTGGTCCCGCATGGCGGGATAGAACAGCTCCAGCGTGCGCTGCGCGGCAAGCGCGTAGCGCGATTCGCCGGTCAGCGCGGCCAGCCGGCCGAGAGACCAGGCCGCCACCGCGTTCCCGGAAGGGGTCGCGTTGTCATGTCCGGACTTGGGCCGGTGGATGAGCTGCTCGTGATCGCGGGCGGTGAAGAAGAAGCCCGCGCCCTCGCGGTCCTCGAACTGCTCGAGCAGCACCTCGGCGAGCTGCGCCGCGAACTCCAGGTCCTGGGCGCGGAAATCCGCCTGCAGCAGCTCGAGCAGTGCGGCGATCAGAAAGGCGTAATCGTCCAGGTAGGCGCCAAGATGCGCGCGGCCATCCTTGTACGTGGCAAGGAGGCGGCCTTCGCGCCACATCGTGGCACGGATGAACTCGGCCGCGCGCCGCGCCGAAGCGATCCACGCAGCGTTGCCGAACACCCGGCCCGCATGCGCCATGCCGCGGATCGCGAGCGCGTTCCAGGAAGTGAGCACCTTGTCGTCGCGTCCCGGCCGAACTCGCTTCTCGCGCGCAGCGAAGAGTTTCGCTCTGGCGGAAGCAAGGATTGGCTCCTCATCCCCTCGAATTTCTCTTGCTACATGGAGATGCCAATGCCGCTGCTCGAAGTTGGGAGGCCCATCCAGCCCGTAGTGTGCGCAGGCAACGGCGAACTCCTCGTCGGTGAGCAGTGCTTTGACTTCCTCGCGGCTCCAGACGTAGAACTTGCCTTCCTCATGCTCGCTGTCGGCATCGAGGGAGGAGTAGTAGCCGCCTTCGGGCGATTGCATCTCGCGCATGATCCAGCCCGCGGTCTGCGCCGCGCAACGCGGATAGATCGCATCGCCGCTGGCGAGCCATGTATCGGCGAGCAGCCCGAGCAGCGGCCCGTTGTCGTACAGCATCTTCTCGAAGTGCGGAATCATCCATTGCGCATCGACGCTGTAGCGCGAGAAGCCGCCGCCCAGCTGATCATAGAGCCCGCCCTGGCACATGCGGCTGAGGCTGGTATGGGCGATGTCGCTGGCGCCCTTGCGCAGGCACAGCTCGAGATCGGTCGG
>DASQGB010000074.1:0-3496 GCA_035632815.1 Burkholderiales bacterium
TCATCGCGGGGGTGTTCCTGGTGGTGGGCTGCTTCCTCGACGCGATTCCGGCGATAGTGATCGTGGGCACGGTGCTCGAGCCGCTTGCCAGGAGCGTCGGCATGGACCCGATCCACTTCGCCATCGTCGGCATCGTGTCACTCGCCTTCGGCTTGGTGACGCCGCCCTACGGCCTGTGCCTGATGATCGCCTGCGCGGTGGCCAAGATCCGCATGGTCGAAGCGATCAAGGACGTGATGATCATGCTGATCCCGATGCTGCTGGTGCTCGCGCTGATTATCGTGTTCCCGCAGATTCCCCTCTTCCTGCCGAGGCTGTTCCCGCCAGGAACGCTTTGATGCAGTTGTCGCTGAATACCGCGACGATCCGAAAGCAGTGGACCCTCGCGCAAGCGATCGAAGGCTGCGCCCGCCACGGTATCCGCGGCATCTCGCCTTGGCGGGACCAGGTTGCGCAGATGGGTCTTTCTCAAACTGCAAAGGCAATCAAAGCGAACGGCCTGGCGGTCACTGGGCTGTGCCGCGGCGGCTTCTTTACCGCGCAGGACTGGCGCGACGACAACCTGCGCGCGATCGAGGAGGCGCATGCGCTCGGCGCGCAGTGCCTGGTGCTCGTGGTGGGCGGATTGCTGCCGGGCTCGAAAGATCTTTCGCTTTCAAGAGAAAGAGTGAAAGACGGGATCGCGGCCATCTTGCCGGAAGCGAGAAAGGCGGGCGTGCCGCTCGCCATCGAGCCGCTGCACCCGATGCAGGCCGCCGAGCGCGCCTGCATCAATACGCTCGAGCAGGCCCTGGATCTCTGTGACGCTCTGGGGGAAGGGCTGGGCGTCGCGGTCGACGTCTACCACGTGTGGTGGGACCCGAAGCTCGAAAGCCAGATCAGGCGGGCGGGAAAGAAGCGCCTGCTCGCCTACCACATCTGCGACTGGCTGGTGCCGACGCGCGATCTCCTGAACGACCGCGGCATGATGGGCGACGGCGTCATCGATTTACCCTTGATAAGGTCATGGATTGAGGCCGCAGGGTATTCGGGCTTCCAGGAGGTCGAGATCTTCTCGGAGCTGGACTGGTGGAAACGCGATCCGGACGAGGTGCTGCGCACATGCAAAGAGCGGCATTTGCGCTTTACCTGATCTTCCTTCTCGCAGGTCCGGCTTGGGGGCAGCAGTGGCCCACCAAACCGCTGCGCATCATCGTCGCCGGCGCCGCGGGCTCGTCGCTCGACATCCCGGTGCGCGCGGTAGGCGAGAAGCTGAAGGATCGCCTGGGCCAGCCGGTTGTGGTGGAGAACCGCGTCGCGGCGGGCGGCACGCTCGCCACGGATGCGGTCGCGAAATCGGCGCCGGACGGCTACACCTTCCTGATGTCGTTCAACGGCCCGCTCGCCTACGGCCCTTTCCTGTACAGCAAGCTGCCCTACGATCCACAGAAGGATCTCGCGGCGGTGATCCAGATGGGCGGGCAGCCTTTCGCGCTCGGCGTTCCGGCAAGCCTGGGGATCGGTAATCTGAGAGAGCTTGTCGAGATGGCGCGCGCGAGTCCCGGGCGGCTGAACTACTCCTCGCTCGGCAACGGCAGCGGCACCCACATCACCATGGAGCTGCTGAAAAGCCGGGCGAAGATCTTCATGCTGCACATCCCCTATGCCGGCGGCGTGGCCGCAGCGACCGCCGTGGCGACGGGCGACGTGCAGGCGCACTTCGCGCCGATCTCGACGATCATGCCGCACGTGCGCGCAGGCAGGGTGAAGCTCATCGCCATGTCGAGCGAAAGGCGCTTCGCGCTCATGCCGGAGGTTCCGACCGTGGCCGAGCAGGGCTTTCCGGGATTCGACTCCTACGGCTGGAACGGCATCCTCGCTCCCGCGGGAACGCCGCGCGAGATCATCGTGCGCCTCAATCGCGAGATCAACGAGGTGTTCCAGCTGCCGGACATCAGGACGCTGCTCGCCAATCAGCAGATAGAGATCGCGGGCGGCACGCCCGAGGCCTTTGCCGAGCTGATCAAGCGCGAGACGCAGCGCTGGGGTCCCGTCATCCAGGCCGTCGGCGCCAGGCTCGACTAGTCGTACAGCTTCATCACCGCTGAAGTGTCGAGCTCGGTATGGTCGCGCTTCGCGAGCTCGCGATACAGCGCCAGCGCCTGCGCGAGCATCGGCGCGGGCGCCTTGAGGCCGCCCGCCCAGGCGTTCACCATCTCGAGGTCCTTGAGCAGTTGTCGCACGTAGCCGCGCGGCGCGAAGTCGCGCCCCACCATGCGCGGCCAGTAGGCCTTCATCACGTTGCTGTCGGCGTAGCCGCCGGCGAGGCATTCCGGGATGCGCGCGGCGTCGATGCCGGCCTTCTCGCAGAGCGACACCGCTTCGGCGAGCATGGCATGCCCGACGCCGACGATGAGCTGGTTGATCATCTTCGCCGCGAGGCCCGCGCCCACCGGGCCCATGCGGGTGCAGCGGCCGGCGATATCGCGCATCAGCGGGGCGAGACGCTTCAGGTCGCTCTCCTCCCCGCCGGCCATGACGGTAAGAGCCCCGGCTGCGACTGCGGGCGGCCCGCCCGAGACCGGCGCATCCACCCAGCGGCATCCCGTTTCCTGCACGAGGCGCGCCGCGTGCCCGCGGCAGGCTTCGACGGGAATCGTCGAGAAATCGACCACGAGCTGTGGCGCGCGTAGGGTTTTGGCGATTCCCCGATCACCAAAGACGGCGTTCTCTACAGCAGCGTTCGTTGGAAGGTTCAGAAGGACGACGTCGACGCCGCGCGCCGCCTCTGATGCAGAGCCGAGCGCAGAACGCTCCGGGACGATGTCGTAGGCGCGAACGCTCCAGCCCAGGGAGACAAGGCGCTTGGCCATCGGCCCGCCCATCAGCCCGACGCCGACATAACCGATCGAGAATTCCTTCATGGCTGCTCCATTCGATAGATGCGCACCGCATTGTCGTGAAACAGCGCGCGGCGCTCGGCGGCGGAGAATCCGCGCGTGATCTCGTCGAAGCCCGCGTAAATCTCCGGAAACGTGGCGTGCAGGCTGTCGACCGGGAAATTGCTCGCGAACATCGCTCGCTGTACGCCGAAAAGGTCGATGCCGGTCAGCACCACCTCGCGTTTCGCGCGTGCGCTCAGGTTTCCGAGTCCTGAAATCTTTACCGCCACGTTGGGGCGGGCAGCGAGATCCGCCATCGCTTGCCTCCAACCCATGATCCCTTCACGCCTTGGCAGACCGGCATGGTTGAGGACGATGGATGTGTCCGGAAAATCGCGCGCGAGGCGCGCCGCTTCGCCGAGCTGGCGCCATGGCGCCTGCAGCTCGTAATGCAGGCCCAGCGGCGCAAGCCGCCGGTAGCCGGCCCGCCACTTCGGATCGTCCATCATGCCGGGTGCCGGCTTGTGGCGCACGCCACGCACGAACGCATGCCGCGCCTGACCTTCCAGCACCGCGGCGCAATCCGCGCGGTCGAGCCAGGCCTGCGCGATTGCAACGGTCGGAAATAAATGCTG
>DASQGB010000075.1:0-3403 GCA_035632815.1 Burkholderiales bacterium
TGCAAGCCATCAAAACCAGCGCCCGCCGCGACGGTGACCATTACGTCGTCAACGGCTCGAAGACCTTCATCACCAACGGCTCGCACGCCGACCTGGTGTGCCTCGCGGTGAAGACCGACGCCCGAGTCGCCGGCATGAGAGGCATCTCCCTCATCATCGTCGAAGCGAAGAATCTTCCCGGATACCGGGTCGGCCGCCCGCTCGAAAAGGTCGGCATGCACGCGCAGGACACCTGCGAGCTGTTCTTCGACGAGGTCCGCGTGCCGGTTGCCAATCTCCTCGGGACCGCCGAAGGCAAAGGGTTCGCCCAGATGATGGAGCAATTGCCCTATGAGCGCCTTTCGATCGGCGTGGGCGCCGTCGCGATGGCGGAACAGGCTGTGGCCATCACCACCCGGTACATGAGGGAGCGCAATGCGTTCGGCAAGCCGCTGTTCGATCTGCAGAACACCCGCTTCAAGCTGGCCGAATGCAAGACGCAAGCCCATATCGGCCGCGTCTTTCTCGATAGCTGCATCGAGCGCTTCATCGCCGGGCGACTCGACGACACCAGCACGGCCATGGCGAAGTATTGGCTCACGGAAGCCCAATGCCGCATCGTCGACGAGTGCGTCCAGCTGCATGGCGGCTATGGCTACATGACCGAGTATCCGATCGCGCGCATGTGGGCCGACAGCCGCGTGCAGCGCATCTACGCCGGTTCGAACGAAATCATGAAGGAGCTGATCGCTTGGTCACTATGAGAGCCGCGGACGCTTGTCTGCACGAGCTGATCGAGGCCCAGGCAAGGCGCACTCCTGATGCAATCGCACTGGCGTTCGAAGGCCAGCGCTTGACCTACCGGGAGCTCGACCGCCGCGCCAGCCGGCTCGCGCAGCACCTCAGGAAGCTCGAGGTCGGGCCGGATGTGCTGGTGGGGCTTCTCGTCGAGCGTTCATTGGAGATGGTGGTGGGCATTCTGGGCGTGCTCAAGGCTGGAGGAGCCTATGTGCCCATGGACAGCTCGTATCCTGAAGAGCGGGTCGCCTTCATGTGCGCAGATGCCAAGGTCAGGCTCCTGCTCACGCAAAGCAGCCTCTCGGCAAAGCTGCCGAGCGTCGCCGCGCAGCTCGTGCCCCTGGATGAATTCGATTGGCATGGCTCGGAAGAAGGGACGCAGGATGAGGCACGGGCCCATCCGGACCACCTCGCCTATGTGATCTACACGAGCGGCTCCACCGGCCGCCCCAAGGGCGTGTGCATCGAGCATCGAAACATCGTCAACTACGTGCTGGGCGTTGCGCAGCGGTTGCAGCTCGAGGCCGCAATGAACCACGCGATGGTGTCGACCATCGCCGCCGACCTGGGCAACACGGTGCTTTTCCCGGCACTCGCCACGGGTGGCTGCCTGCATCTCATCTCGCAGGAGCGGGCCCAGAGCCAGGCGATGCTGTCCGATTACTTCAGCCGCGAGAAGATCGACGTCCTGAAGATCGTGCCGTCGCATCTGGCTGCCCTGCAAAGCGGAAGAAATCCGCAGGAGGTCATGCCCGCAAGTCGCCTGATCCTGGGTGGCGAGTCCTCCCGGCTGGATTGGATCGAGCGGTTGCGCGCGCTGTCGCCGGAGTGCGAGATCTACAACCACTATGGCCCGACGGAAGCTACCGTCGGCGTGCTGACTTACCACGTCGCTGCGCAATTGCCGAGCACACGCTCGGGCACGCTCCCTTTGGGCCGGCCTCTGCCCAATAGCCGCATTCATCTGCTCGATGCGCACGGGCAGCCCGTGCCAATCGGCGAGCAAGGCGAGCTTTGCATCGGTGGCGGCGGAGTGGCGCGGGGCTACCTCAACCGCCCGGACCTGACCGCCGAGAAGTTCGTCGCCGATCCATTCAGTACGGATCCCGGCGCGCGCCTGTATCGAACCGGCGATCTTGCCCGATGCCTTGCCGATGGGGATATCGAGTTTTGCGGGCGGATAGACCATCAGGTCAAGCTGCACGGCTACCGGGTCGAGCTCGGAGAAATCGAGGGGGCGCTGCGCGAGCAGGGCGCTGTGCAGGACGCCGTGGTGCTCGTGCGCGAAGACGGTTCCGGCGATAAGCAACTGGTTGCTTACGTGGCGCCGGAACGGACGCATCAACTGCCCTACGTCCACGAGCAAACCCTGACGCCCGCGACACTGCGCGAATATCTGAAGGGGCGGTTGCCCCAGTACATGGTGCCGTCGGCGTTTGTCCTGATGGCAAGGCTGCCGTTGACGGCGAACGGCAAAATCGATCGCCAAGCGCTTGCGGCTTTCTCTTTCGAGAGCATGGAGCCCGCGCAGGATTTCGTCGGGCCGCGCACCGAGACCGAGAAGGCACTCGCCGTCATTTGGACCGGATTGCTGAAGGTGGAGAACATCGGCATCAACGACGACGTATTCGATCTGGGCGCGCACTCATTGCTGGCGATGAAGGCGCTGACTCAAATCCGGGATGTGTTCGAAGTGAGTCTATCGCTGCGTAACCTCTTCGAGCACCCGACGATAGCGGGGCTCGCCGGGATCATCGATGGGCTGTCGTGGTTGGCGAAGGCGAAGACGCCGAGCGAGGACCGCGGCGATCGAGAGGAGATCGTGTTGTGAGCGCCGCAGAGTTTCTTTCGGAGTTGCGCCGCCGCAACATCCAGGTCCGGGCGGTCGGCGGCGAGCTGCGGTGCACTGCTCAAGCCGGGGTGCTCACGCCCGACTTGCGCGATCAGCTGCGGCAGCGCAAGAGCGATATCCTGGCATTCCTCGCATCGGCGCAGACGCTCGCCGGGCAGGAGCGGGCCATCGTGCCGCTACAGTGCAACGGAAAGCGCGTTTCCGTTTTTGCCGTGCCCGGACACAATGGCGACGTTTTCTGCTACCGCGCCCTCGCGCAGTCCTTGGGCGACGATCAGCCGTTCTTCGGGCTGCAACCCCCGGGGCTCGACGGCCATGCCGAGCCGCTCACGCGCGTCGAGGACATCGCCGCTTACTTCGCGGCCCAGATCCGCGCATTCCAACCGCACGGGCCTTACATCATCGCCGGGTACTGTGCGGGAGGCACGGTTGCTTTCGAGTTGGCGCAGCAACTGCTGCGCGGCGGCGCGGCCATCCGCTTTGTCGCCCTCTTCGGCAGCCCTTATCCGGCCTACTTCCGCTTGCCGACGCAACTATGGCAGCGACTCGCGCGTCAGGTGGAACGAATCAGGAAGCTCCTGCGCGAGCCGGCGTCGCAATCAGCGGGCGGCCCCCTGCGGTACCTCGCCGAGGAACTTCGCCAGCGCAGAGCGCAGCGTGAGGCCGAGCAGGCCGCCGCGCTGGATCCGGTGCTGGTCCTGCGCGCCAAGGTCGAGCGCGCCACCCTTTCGGCCGTGCGCCGATACGCCCCCCGCCATTTCGCGGGCCGTGTCA
>DASQGB010000076.1:0-3961 GCA_035632815.1 Burkholderiales bacterium
AGCTGTGCTTGCCGCTGCGGCGCACGACCTCGGTTGAGCCGTACTTGAGCCGCAGCACCTGGTGCGGCGGGAGATTGTTACCCCAGACCAGCTCGCACAGGCCGGCTTGACCGGGCTTTGAGTCGACGCGCAGGTCGCGCACACGGCCTTGGAAATCGCCGCCCAGCGCCGCCGCGGTGCTGCTCGAGGTGATGATCTGCCGCTTCTTCGCGTACGCGGCGAGCCGCGCGGTGAGGTTCACGGTGTCCCCGAGGACATCGCCATTGCGCTCGGTGACAGGTCCGGTAAGAAAGGCGATGCGTACCGCCAGCTTCGTGTTCGCCACTTCGGGCAGGGCATCGATCGCGGCCTGCATCGCGGCCGCGGCGCCGGCCGCCGCGGCGGCCTCCGGGAAGATCGCCATGATGTCCTGGTCGAGCGCCTTGACCACCCGCCCGCCGCCCAGCCGGGCGGCGAGGCGCAGCCGCTCCTGGCATTGCTTGACGGCCTCCTCGGCCCTGGCGGCACCCGCGGCCTCGTAGAGCTGGCTGATTCCGCTCACGCCGGCGAACAGCACCGTCGCCCGGCTCGTGGACTCCATAGGGACTTCCTTGCGTTTCATTACACGGCCAGTCTCGCGCGTGCGCCTGCGGAATGCAGTGAACAATGACCGTAAAATGCCCCCGTGCTGATCGATTTCTTCCTCAAGCTGAAGTCGCACAAGCTGCCGGTTTCCGTGAAGGAATACCTCACGCTGCTCGAGGCGATGGAAAAGCAGGTAATAGGACAGTCGGTAGATGAGTTCTATTACCTGTCGCGCGCCGCGCTGGTGAAGGACGAGGCCAACTACGACAAGTTCGATCGCGCCTTCGCCGAGTTCTGGCAGGGCGTGGAGACCAGTCAAGGCGCGGAGTCCCAGATTCCCCTGGAGTGGCTGCTGAAGCAAGTCGAGCTCACGCTCTCCGAGGAGGAAAAGAAGCAGATCCAGGCGCTCGGCGGCTGGGAGAAGCTGATGGAGACCCTCAAGCAGCGCCTCGAGGAGCAGAAAGGCCGCCACCAGGGCGGCGCGAAGTGGATCGGCACCGGCGGCACCTCGCCGTTCGGCGCCTACGGGTACAACCCGGCGGGCGTGCGCATCGGCCAGGAGAAATCGCGCAATCGCAGCGCCGCCAAGGTCTGGGACCAGCGCGAGTACCGCAACCTCGACGACTCGGTCGAGCTCGGCACGCGCAACATCAAGGTGGCTTTACGGCGCCTGAGAAAGTTCGCGCGGGACGGCGCGCCGGAGGAGCTCGATCTGGAAACCACGATCGGTCAAACCGCCAGAAAAACGTATCTCGACATCCACCTGCGCCCCGAGCGCCACAACGCGGTCAAGGTGCTGATGCTGATGGACATCGGCGGTACGATGGACGAGCACGTCAAGCTCGCGCAGGAGCTGTTCTCGGCCGCCAAGACCGAGTTCAAGCGCCTGGAGTTCTACTACTTCCACAACTGCCTCTACGACTTCGTGTGGAAGGACAACCGGCGCCGCCATTCCGAGCGCACGCGCACCTGGGACCTGCTGCACAAGTACGGCCACGACTACAAGGTGATCTTCGTCGGCGACGCCACCATGAGCCCCTACGAGATCCTGCAGCCGGGCGGCTCGGTCGAGTACTTCAACGAGGAGCCCGGCGCGCTGTGGCTCAAGCGCGTCACCGACGTGTACTCGAAATGCGTCTGGCTCAACCCCGAGCCCGAGGAAATCTGGTCCTACCGCCAGTCGATCGGCATCGTGCGCGAGCTGATGAAGGAACGCATGTTCCCGACCACGCTCAACGGCCTCGAGCGCGCGATGAGGGTGCTCGCGAAATAACAGGGAAGGCCGAGTTTTCCGCATGAACGCCCCGCACACCGAGGAATTCCTCACCCTTCAGGAAATCGTCGCTGCGGCGCGCCGCAACCTGGCGCCCGGGCCATGGTGCTACCTCATCGGGGGTGCCGAGACGGAGACCACGGTACGGCGCAACCGCCAGGCGCTCGACGCGCTCGCGTTCCGGCCGCGCGTGCTGCGCGACGTGAGCCGCATCGACAGCACCGCGGCCTTCCTCGGCCAGCGCACGCGCCTGCCGGTGATGCTCGCGCCGATCGGCGGCCTGGAGTCCATCGTCGAAGGCGGCGCCGCTGCCGCCGCCCGGGGCGCTGCGCAGTTCGGCATCCCGCAGATGCTGTCGTCGGTCTGCCAGCCGGGGCTGGAGCAGACGGCCGCCGCCGCGCAAACCCTGCGCTGCTTCCAGCTCTATGTGCGCGGCGACGACGCATGGGTGGACGATTGGGTGCGGCGTGCACGCGACCACGGCTTCAGCGCCTTCTGCCTCACGGTGGACGTCGCCATGTACAGCCGGCGCGAGCGCGACCTGGTGGAGCGCTTCATCAAGCCGTGGCGCGCGAGCGCCGACGCCGGGCGCGCCTTCCAGGCAGCGCTCTCGTGGGACCAGGTCAAGCGCTTCAAGGACAAGCACGACCTGCCGCTGATCCTCAAGGGCATCGCCACCGCCGAGGACGCCGAGCTCGCCGTGCAGCACGGCGCCGAGGTGGTTTACGTTTCGAACCACGGCGGTCGCCAGCTCGATCACGGCCTGGGCAGCGTCGCGGTGCTGCCGCAGGTGCTGGCCGCCGTCGCCGGGCGCGCCGAAGTCTGGGTGGACGGGGGCTTCATGCGCGGTACCGACGTGGTGAAAGCCATGGCGCTGGGCGCGAAAACCGTCGGGCTCGGGCGCCTCGCCTGCCTCGGACTCGCCGCCGCCGGCGTGCCGGGCCTCGCGCGCGCGATGGAAATCCTGGAAGACGAAATCCGCATCTGCCTCGGGCTGCTCGGCGTGACCTCGTATGCCGAGCTCACCCCGCAGCACCTGACGAGCGCCCCGCCGGTGAACGCGGCATCGACCTTCAGCGCCTTCCCATTGCTCGGGGAGAGCTAGCCCTTCGTTCTTTTCTTTTTCTTGCGCTTGCCTTTCCTTTTCTTGGCAACGTGTTCAGGCAAGTTCTTTTTCCCCGCTTCCCGATTCCAGCGCTCGTAAACCTCCGGCTTTATCTTGCCCTCGACCAGCAGCTGGGCAAACTTGCGTCGTTGGGCTTTGGATTTAACAGCCATATGGGATAAGCATAGCCCCAGCCACGACAATTCACGACAGCTCGAGCTCGAAAGTGCGCGGCGCGGCGGGCACGGTCTCGAGATCGAAGTACACCCGGCCGATCTCGCGTTCGTCGATGGTTTCGATCTGCACCTTCCAGGGACCGGGCTGATAGTTGGCTTTCACGCCGTAGCCGCGGAAGCCCTCCGCGCGGCCGCCGAGGATCTTGATGCGAATTGAATCCTGAAGCAGCCAGCCGCGAGCGCCGTCCTTCCAGTACCAGCGCATCAGCACTTCATCGGAAAAGCGCGTGGGTGAGAATACGCGGAAGAACACGTAGACCTTATCGCCCGGCTGGGCGAGGAATCTCTGGTCGCCCTTGTGCCACACGCGCCAGCGGGGCCGTTGGTGGGACAACCGGAAGCTGTCGCCGCTGCGCTCCACTGCGTGATACACGCCGATGAACGGGATCGACAGCGGTACCGGCGGCACCAGGCGGAACAGGTAGAACGCGAGGAAAGCGACCAGCACCAGGCCGCTAGGTACCAGGATCTGCTTGCGGGCGCGCGGCACGAGATCGGGCGCCGAGCGGCGGATCCACAGCACGGCAACGACCGGCGGCAGGCAGGCGGCCGCGGTCGACAGCATGAACACCGGCACGCCCATCGAGCCGACGAAAACCGGTATCACGGTCGCGAAGAAGCTGAGCAGGCAAAGCGCGAGCAGCGCGAACTTGAACGGCAGCCCCAGCGCCTTGAGCCGCCCGGACTCATTGGCCAGCAGCAGCAGCACCAGGAACCCCATGAAGGCGAACGATACGAGCAGCGACGAGCTCTTGAAGAAGAACAGGGTGTAAAGGCTGAGCA
>DASQGB010000077.1:0-1995 GCA_035632815.1 Burkholderiales bacterium
ATCTGCACGATGAACCACTTCGGCGTCGGATACCCGGCCACGCGCATCGGGTAGGTCCAGATGTCGCGCTCCATGCGCGCGGCCTTCATCGGCTCGAACGGCGGCCCGAGGAGATCGCGCACCTCGGCTGCGGTGGTCTGGCCGCGCACCACCTTGGCGATGTTGTCTTCGGTGAGGCGCTGCTCGATGCCGAGGAGCTTGCCGTCCGGAGCGATGCGCGCCGCATAGGTGACGCGTCCGTGCGGCAGCCGCGGATAGTAATAGACGGTCTCGCCGCCGGCGCCGGGCCGCTTGTCCGCCGCGGCGCCCATCACCGTCTCCACGTCCGCGAGCGTCGAGCGGCCTGCGACCAGGCCCCGGCCGTCGAAGCTCGCGCAGCCCGCAAGCATTAGCACGCCGAGCCATCTCATTTCGCGATCACCTCGATAAGCCGGCGCGCAGGATCGACGCGCACCCAGTCGCCGGTCTTCAGAACCTTGCGCGGATGGGGCGTCCAGCCGGCGGTAATGGGAATTCCCGCGAATATCGCTCCTTGCACCATCACCGGGTTGGTCACGCCGAAGACGAAGGCCTTCGGCGCGATCTTCTTCCACTTGATGTCGTAGAACGCCCAGCCGGCGGCGATGCCGCCCTTGGCGGTGGGGAAGAAGCACACCTTGCCGACGATGCTCGAGCCTTCGAGCTTGTGCCCGGGCTTGGTAATCAGGCCCGACCAGCGGTCGAGGTCGTAGCGCGGCGAGAAGCCCTCTTCGGAGACCAGGGCCTCGCCCTCCACGATGGGGCCGTACGCCTGCTTTACTTTAATCGTCCGGTACATGCGATTTCAGCACAGTCCGCCGTGCGCCGCAGGATGGTGTTGAAGCGGTGCGCGCCGATGATGTTCACGAGCTTCGCCGAGTTCGACACCATGTTGGTCCAGCGGTTGCGTTCGCGCATCGCCGACAAATTCTGCAGGATGTAGAAGCACACCCCCTCGAGGATCGTCACGCCGGCGTCTTCCAGGGTGTTGGCGTAGCCGAGGGCGCGCGACTGCGCGAGCACCGCCGAGTTGGTGGTGACGAAGCAGCTCGAGCCCTTGGCGACGCTGCGGCCGGCGAAGAGCTCGGCCAGGCGCTTCATCTCCAGCAGCGACTGCTGCGGCCCCGAGAACACCACCAGGCGCGCATCGCCGTCCCCCAGGCTGTAGCGGGAATAGACGGAGTCGATGTGTTTTTTCGTGATGGTGAGTTTCTCTTTGGGAGCCTTCCCTCCCATGGCCGCCTTGATGCCGGGCGCCTCCGGCGTCACGCCGACAAAGTGGAACATCGCCATCGAGCCGTAGCTTGCGAGCGCCGCGCCGAGCTGCTTGAGCTCGTCTGCGACCGGCGTGCGGCGGTAGCCGTGGAACACCGGCACCGCGAAGTAATCCTGGTGCGCCTCTCCCACCAGCTTTCCCACGGCGCCCCAGTCGGCGAGGTCATGGAGCGCGGCCTTCAGCTCGACGAGAAACGTTCCTTTACGAAATTTATCGAGGTGAAAACCATATTCGGGCGTGCGGCCGGTCATCGCCGCGGCGAGCGCAGCGGGGCCCGACTCGAAGTTGGTGCGCGCGCCGAACACCGAGTTGGCGTAGATGCAGGTGCCGGTATCGCCCCAGGCAACGTGCTCGCCCAGGTGCGGCTGGTAGACCGTCTGGTAGTTGATGCAGGTGTCAGTGGTGATCACGTCCATCCTGCGCAGGCACTGGATGAGCTCGCGCTCCTTCGCCACCTCGCCCGGGTCCTGCCCGAGCTGCTGGGAGCGCGCGAAATCGATGCAGCGCGCGTTGGTGGTCGCGGCGACCCGGCAGCGCGCGCCGCTGCCCGCTTCGCCGCGCAGGAAATCGAGCCCGGCGTCGCCCATCACCTCGATGTCGCCCATCAGGTGGACATTGGTGACCGGCACGAGGCGCCGCGCGCCCCAGAAACGGCCGACCTCGACCTGGTATTCGAGCGCCCGGCGCGCTGCCTCGCCGCG
>DASQGB010000078.1:0-16170 GCA_035632815.1 Burkholderiales bacterium
TTGCGCAGCAGCGTCAGCGGATGCGCCTTCACGGCCGCTCGCGCGTCCCCGCCCATGCCCTGCATGATGTGGCGCGCGGCGATGGGGCAATCGGAGCTCACGTAGTCGGGAGCCTCCTGCGCCATCTGGCGAAACACCGGGCGGCCGATCTTCATGGAGTTATCGAAGTATTCGCGCTTCACGCCCCAGGTGCCGTCATGGCCCGAGCAGCGCTCGACCAGGCTGACCTTGGTGCCGGGCACCATCTCCAGCATCTCGCGAGTCTTCTGGCCCATGTTCTGAACGCGAGAATGGCAGGGGATGTGGTAGGCGATTTTGCCCAGGGCATTGACGAAGCTTGTTTTCAGCAAACCATCCTTGCGTCGCAGCACGAAGTACTCGAACGGATCGAACATCGCATCGCGCACCGCCAGGGTGTCGGGGTCCTGCGGGTACATCAGCGGCAGCTCCTGCTTGAACATCAGCGTGCACGAGGGCACCGGCGCGAGGATGGCGTAGCCTTCGCGCGCCAGCCCGGCAAGAACCGGAACATTTTTTTGCTTTAGCGAATCGACTCCCTTCAGATCGCCGAGCTCGAGCTTCGGCATGCCGCAGCACGCCTCCTTCTCGGCGAGCACATAGGGAATCTCGTTGTGCTCGAGGAGAGCAAGGAGATCGTGGCCCATCACCGGCTCGTTGTAGTTCGCATAGCAGGTGGCGAAGATCGCGACCTTGCCGGGGGTGTTCTTGCCGTCCTTTACGGGGAAGGATTTCGACTCGGAAGCGGCACTGCGGAACTTTTTCGATGCATACGGCGGCAGCTCGCGGTCCTTGTGCACGCCGAGCACGCTGTGCATCGCGCTTCGGGCAACGGAATTTCGATTGACGAAGTTCACGGTCTGCGCGATGACCGGAATCGCGGCGAGCTTGCCCATCGCGTCGGTCGAGGAGAGCAGCGAATCTCGTAACCTGAGGCGCAGCTTGCTGCCCTGCTCGAACTTGATCGCTTTCGCGCGCAGCATGACGTGCGGGAAGTCGACGTTCCAGGGATGCGGCGGAACGTAGGGGCACTTCGTCATGTAGCAAAGATCGCAGAGGTAGCACTGGTCGACGACCTTGCCGTAGTCCGCCTTCTTCACGCCGTCGACCTCCAGGGTGGGCGAGGCGTCGACCAGGTCGAACAGCGTCGGGAAGGTGGTGCACAGGCTCACGCATCTGCGGCAGCCGTGGCAGATGTCGAAGATGCGGCTGAGCTCCTTCTCGGCCTTGGCCTGGTCCCAGAACTGCGGGTTCTTCCAGTCGAGCGGGTGCCGGGTCGGAGCCTCGAGGGAGCCCTCTCTCATTCAGTCGGAAAGCGCGTCGAGCGCCTTCTGGAAGCGGTTGGCGTGGCTGCGCTCGGCCTTCGCCAGCGTCTCGAACCAGTCGGCGATCTCGCCGAAGCCGTCGTCGCGCGCCTGCTTGGCCATGCCGGGATACATGTCGGTGTACTCGTGGGTCTCGCCCGCCACCGCGGCTTTCAGGTTGTCGCGCGTGCGGCCGATGGGCAGGTTGGTCGCCGGGTCGCCGACCGCCTCGAGGTACTCGAGATGGCCGTGCGCATGCCCGGTCTCCCCCTCGGCGGTGGAGCGAAACAGCGCGGAGACGTCGTTCTGCCCCTCTACGTCCGCCTTTGCGGCGAAATAGAGATACCTGCGGTTGGCCTGCGATTCGCCGGCGAACGCGGCCTTGAGGTTGTCGTGGGTTTTGGTGCCTTTCAACGCTTTCATGAGCGCCTCCGCGGAAGTGGGAGGTCGAGCCTAGGGGATGACCAGCGATTAATCAAATCAAAAAAGGCAATTCGGTCAATTGCCTATCTCAATCGCCGCCCATCCCGCGAGCCGCCTGGAGGCGGCTTGCCGGCTACTTCTTGCCTTTTACGGCGTCGCGCAGGTCCTTGCCGGCCTGGTCGACGTTGCGGCCGGCCTTTTCCATCGGCCCTTCGCGCTCGCAGGCCGATACCGCCGCAGCGAGCAATACAGCCAGAATGAGAAAGAAGAGCCTTTTCATACCTGCTTCTCCTTACCACTCGCTGTAAAAGTTTCCGCGACAAGCGCCTCGGTTACGCGGGGCAGGGAAGCGCTGTGGGGGGTTGCTCTGATCGCCGCCCTGGGTGAGGACTTCGGGCGGCTGCCGGCATAGACCGCGGCCAGCTCCCAGAAGCGCGCGGTGGCCTGGTAGCGCAGCACGAAGCGGCGCCCGTCGCTCACGCTGAGCTCGAAGTAACGGTAATGCAGGTCGCTCCAGCGCTCGAGGACGGCGATCACCGGCAGGCGGCGGCCACCGAGGTGGAAGGCACAGGGGGTTTCCTCGCCGCGGATTCCCGGGTAGCTCTGAACGCAGATCCTCATGGCACTTGACTCATTGGACTCGATAGTCATGGAGAAGCAATTCGCCTTCCATCTCCAGTGCGCTGATCGGCATGCGCCGGTCGGGCTGTCGCCGTCGCGGTACACAACTTGCTCCTAACTTGGGTCAGGTGAACCGAACCGATAGGAGAGAGCATTCATGAGTCAACATTCCAGATCCAATGTTGCAGCGCGTCGCCTGGTTGGCGCCGCTGTTGCTGCCGCGCTTGCGGCGATGAGCGGAGCCGCGCTTGCCCAGCAGGGCCCTCTTGTGACGAGCGGCAAGGACGGCGACGTCGTCCGCAGCGCGTACGGGCAATGCGTGTTCAATGGCCAAGCCAGGCCCGAACAAATTAAAGCGGGCTGTCCTCCGCTACAGACGGCACAAGCCGGGACCGCTGCTCCGGCCGGGCGCGCGCCGGCAGCTGCGGGCGCGGGCGCCGCTCCTGCGGCGGCTGCCGCTCCTGCGGCGGCTGCCGGGGCGACACGCGCCCCCACGGTCGCGCAGTCTGGGTACGTTAATCAAGGGCAGGGACAAGGCGTGGTGAGGAGTCCGTTCGGCCTGTGCTGGCGCTCGGGCTTCTGGACGCCCGACATGGCGGCCGAGCCTTGCGATACCGCGCCACGCGTCGCCCTTGCGCCGGCGCCGGTCGTTGTTGCGGCTCCCGCTCCCGCTCCCGCCCCCGCTCCCGCCCTGGCGCCCGAACCGGCGCCGCTGGTCAAGGCCGAGCCTGCGCCTGCGCCCGCGCCGATCGCGGTCGCGCCTGTCGAGCCGCCGCGCCCGGTGCTGCAGAAGATCACGCTGTCGACCGACGTCCTGTTCGAGTTCGGCAAAGCCGAGCTCAGGGATTCGGGCAAGAAGAAGCTCGACGACATCACCGGCGGCCTGCAAGGCGCCAACGTCGAAGAGATCTTGGCCGTCGGCCACGCCGACCGCATCGCATCGGAGGATTACAACAAGAAGCTCTCCGAGCAGCGCGCCACGGCGGTGAAGGACTACCTCGTCCAGAGAGGCATCACGGGCGAGAAGGTGCGCATCGAGGGCAAAGGCGAAGCGCTGCCGGTGAGCGGCGAGGACTGCAAGAAGCTCGGTGCCGAGCGCGCGAGCAACAAGAAGCTGGTGGCTTGCCTGCAGCCCGACCGCCGGGTCGAGATCGAGGTGTTCGGCACCCGCCAGCTGGCGGCGGGCGAAGCAGCCCAGCCGGGCACCGGGGCGACATCGAGCCCGTCGGGCTCGAAGTCAGGCTCGGGCCGCTAGGGCGATCGGCCGATGCGGACCATTACCTCCGCCTCGGCCTCGATCCAGTCCTGCAGCTCGTAGCCCGGCGCGAAGCCGCGCTCCTTGGCTCGGTGGTAAGCGGCCTCGGCGACCAGCTTCTTCAGCTCCTCGGCCGACATTTGCGCCCGGGCATTGCCGGTAAACGGCTCCACCTTCCTGGCCTTGGGCCGGTCGGGGGGAGCCGTGTTGCCTTTCTTGACCGCCATGATTTCCTCCTGCCTTACTGCAGATGATGCAGGGTAGCAAACTTGCGCCCGCGCTTCCATCGGGCGGTAGAATTCCGCCCCTGTGAGACCGCAGATTGAAACGGCATTGCGCCGGGTGGGGGAAGCAACCGCCATTCCCTTCGCCGTGCGCTTCGTCGATGGCGGCGAGTACCGCAACGCCGAGGCGGCGCCGGCGTTCACGCTGGCGTTCCGCGACCCTCGCGCCTACCGCCGCATCGCCGTGCTCGGCCATGTCGGGCTGCTCGAGTCCTACTTCGACGGCGACCTGGACATCGAGGGCGACCTCGCCAAGGCGATGGCTGCCGGCATCGAGGGCGGCATGGACCGCCCCAAGCTGCTGGTGCGCCTCGGAAACTGGTGGCACGAGCTCCTGCATACCAACAAGAGCCGGGCGCAGGCGAAGAAGAATGCCGAGTTCCACTACGCCCTGGGGCCGGAGTTCTACCGGCTCTGGCTGGACGATCCGCTCATGCTCTATACCTGCGCGTACTGGAAGGAAGGCACGCGCAGCCTGGAAGAGGCGCAGCGCAACAAGCTCGACCACGTCGCGCGCAAGGTGATGCTGAAGCCGGGCGAGGAGGTGGTGGACGTGGGCAGCGGCTTCGGCGGCTTCCTGTTCCACGCCCAGGAGCGCTACGGGGTCAAGGTCACCGGCCTCAACACCACCGGCTCGCAGGCCAACATGGTGCGCGCCGAGATCGAGCGGCGTCGCCTCGGCAACTCGCTGCAGATACTGTCGGACTTCCGCGACGGCGAGCGCGAGTTCGACAAGGTGGTGTCGATCGGCTGCCTCGAGCACGCCGGACGCGACCAGCTCGCGGAGCTGATCGGCGCGCACGCCAGGTATCTCAAGCGCGGCGGCCTGGGCCTGCTGCACTTCATCGGCCACGTCGGCCAGATGCCGACCGATTACTTCATCCGCCGGCACGTCTTTCCCGGCGGCTGGATCCCGAGCCTGGCCGAGGTCATCGTCGAGATGGAAAAGGCCGGCCTCGAGGTGCTCGAGGTCGAGAACCTGCGCCGCCACTACGCGATCACTCTGGACCACTGGGCCGAGCGCTTCGACCGCAACTGGGAGCGCATCCGCGCGCTCGATCCGCAGCGCTTCGACGAGCGCTTCCGCCGCATCTGGCGCGTCTACCTCTACGGCTGCGCCGAGATGTTCCGTTCCCCCGCCGGGCACACGCACCTCTTCCAGGTGGTGTTCTCCAAGGGCAACGTCACCCGCTCGAGCTATCCCATGACCCGGGACTTCCTCTACGAACAACCCGCATACGAGGAAAAGAGAAGCCCTAGCCGAGCGGCTTAGGCAGGGCAGCGGCCCGGTCGGGCTCGCGAAAGACACGTCGAACCTGTTCCGCGACCGCGCGAGCGCCGCGCGGCGTCGGATCGACGTGCGCGACTTCGACCAGGTGCTGCGCATCGCCGAGGGCTGCGTCGAGGCCGAGGGCATGATCTCCTACGAGGACCTGGCGCGCGAGTGCCTCGCGCACGGCGTGATGCCGAGCGTAGTGCCGCAGCTGAAGACCATCACCCTGGGCGGCGCGGTCGCCGGCGTCGGCATCGAGTCCTCCTCGCATCGCCACGGCCTGGTGCATGACGGCATGCTCGAGCTCGACGTGCTGCTCGGCGAGGGGCGGGTCGTCACCTGCACGCCGCACAACGAGCACGCCGATCTTTTCTTCGGCTTCCCGAACTCCTACGGCACCCTCGGCTACGCGCTGCGCGTCAAGGTGAAGACCGTGCCGGTGAAGCCTTATGTGCATCTGGAGCACTTGCCTTTCCAGGACGGTGAAAACTACTTCAAGGAGCTCGAAAGGCAGCTGCATGCCGGCGAGGCCGACTTCATCGACGGAACCGTCTTCTCCCCGCAAAAGCTGTTCATCACCCTGGGCCGTTTCGCCGACCGCGCGCCCTACACCAGCGATTACACCTTCGAGCGGATTTACTACAAATCCATCGCCGAGCGCCGCGAGGACTACCTCAGCGTGCACGATTACCTGTGGCGCTGGGATACCGACTGGTTCTGGTGCTCGAAGAACGTCCTTGCGCAGAACGCCTTCTTTCGGAAATTCGTTTTTGGGAAAGCGAGGCTGGGCTCGCGCACCTACACGAAAATCATGCGCTGGAACAGCCGCGTCGGCGTGACGAAGAAGCTCGAGCGCCTGGCCGGCCTGCATTCGGAATCGGTGATCCAGGATGTCGACATCCCGCTCGCGCGGGCGGCGCAATTCCTCGATTTCTATGCGAAGAACATAGGCTTGTGGCCGCAGTGGATCTGCCCGATCGGGCCGCAGCCGCACTCAGGACGCTTCGCGCTGTATCCGGTGCGCAACGAGTGGTACGTCAATTTCGGCTTCTGGGACGTGAAGCGCACGCGCGCGGCGCACTCCCCGGGCTACTTCAACCGCATGATCGAGGAGAAGGTAGTCGAGCTGGGCGGCATCAAGTCGCTGTACTCCGACAGCTTCTATCCCGAGGCGCAGTTCAGGCGCCTCTATGGCGGCGATGTCTACCGGGGGCTGAAGGCGAAGTACGACCCCGGCGGCGCCTTCCCCGACGTGTACGCGAAGTGCGTGCTCCGCCACTAGAGGATGAGGCTATGGAGCGGGGAATGAGGATCGGACTCATATCTCGATCCGGGGAGGATCGTGCTCTGCCATTAAGCTATCCCCGCGCCTATCCATGGTGAGGGAGCCCCCGGCACCGCGCAATAGTTCTCCCGGAGCAGCTTCAAGGTCGGTTGAAGCGGCTGCGCGGGTCGAACTTCGAAGCCGCACGCAGCTCCTCGAATAGCTGCTTCTCGCGCTCGCTGAGCGTGCCCGGCACCACGGTGCGCAGCACCGCATAGAGATCCCCCGCCCCGCCGCCGGGTTTGGGCAGCCCCTTTCCTGCGAGGCGCAGCTTCTGGCCGGACTGCGAGCCCGGAGGGATCTTCATCGTCACGCGGCCGTCGAGCGTCGGCACCTCGGCTTGCGCGCCGAGCGCTGCCTCCCAGGGCGCGACCGGCATGTCGATTTCCAGGTCATGGCCGTTCACGCGGAACAGCGGGTGCGGGTCGAGGGCGATTTGCAGGTACAGGTCTCCCGGCGGTCCGCCGTTCATGCCCGGGCCGCCCTTGCCGCGCAGGCGCAGCCGCTGCCCGTCGGTCGCGCCGCGCGGAATGCGCGCGGTGAAGCTGCGGCCGTCGAACTGGACCTGGCGCTCGGCCCCGCGGTAGGCCTCCTCCAGGCTGAGGTGCACCGGCACCTCGTAGTCCTCGCCGGGAAAGGCCATGTTGCGGCCGAAGCCGCCGCCGTCCCGGCCGCGGCCGCGGCCGCGGCCGAAGGCCCCCGCGCGGCCGAAGGTGCCGAGCGACTCGAACAGGTCCGAAAGGTCTACGCCGCCGAGGTCCTCGCCGGCGTTGCCGCCGCCGAAGCGGTCGAACCAGTCCGGCGGCGGGCGAAAGTCCTGGCCGGGGCGGTGGCTGCCGAGGCTGTCGTAGGCGGCGCGCTTCTCCTTGTCGTGCAGCGTCTCGTAGGCCTCCGAGACCTCCTGGAAGCGCTCCTTGGCATTCGGCTCCTTGGAGACGTCGGGATGGTACTTGCGCGCGAGCTTGCGGTAGGCCTTCTTGATCACGTCCTCGGCGGCCCCGCGCTCGACCCCGAGAGTCTTGTAGTAATCCTTGTACTTCATCGTCCTTTGATATGGGGGCGGCAAAGCCCGGTTAAACCCTTGGAGTACGATAGGCGTATCGAGGCCGAGGGGGAAGGCCATGGGCGCGGGCAACGGGCTGTCCGGGAAGAGCAGCGCGGAGGTCGGCCGCAGGGACTTCGGTCGGCTCGCGCGCAGCACCTATGCGATGGTGCTGGCGGGCGGGCGCGGACGCCGCTTGAAGGAGCTCACCGACTGGCGCTGCAAGCCGGCGGTTCCCTTCGGCGGCAAGTACCGCATCATCGACTTCACGCTGTCCAACTGCGTCAACTCCGGCGTGCGTCGCATCGGTATCGCGACGCAATACAAGTCGTACAGCCTGATGCGCCACTTGCAGCGCGGCTGGAGCTTTCTCGACGGGCGCATCGGCGAGCACCTCGACATCCTGCCGGCGCAGCAGCAGGTCGCGGAGAGCTGGTACTGCGGCACGGCCGACGCGGTGTTCCAGAACCTCAACGTCCTGCGCCGCGACGGCTGCCAGTACGTGCTGGTGCTCTCTGGCGATCACGTCTATAAGATGGACTACGGCCGGCTCCTGGAGGAGCATGCCGCGCGCGAGGCGGACGCGACGGTGGTGTGCGTTGACGTCGCGCTCGCGGAAGCGCGCAGCTTCGGGGTGGTGAGCGTCGATCCCTCCGGCCGCGTCACCGGTTTCGACGAGAAGCCGGCCGAGCCGCGGCCCACCGCGGGTTTTCCCGACCGCGCGCTGGTCAGCATGGGCGTGTACGTCTTCAGTGCGCCGTTCCTCTACGAGCAGCTGATCCGCGATGCCGACGACCCGCGCTCGAGCCATGACTTCGGCAAGGATCTCATTCCTTATATCGTCGGCCGCTACCGCGTGCACGCGCACCGCTTCGCCGAGAGCTGCGTCGACATGCCCAACGGCGAGCCCTACTGGCGCGACGTCGGGACTCTCGACGCGTATTGGGAAGCGAACATGGAGCTCGCCAAGGTAACGCCGGACCTGAACCTCTATGACCGCGACTGGCCGGTGTGGACCTTCCAGGAGCAGCTGCCGCCGGCGAAGTTCGTATTCGACTCCGATGGCCGGCGCGGCACGGCGGTAGATTCCATGGTCTCGGGTGGCTGCATCGTGAGCGGCGCTACCGTGCGCCGCTCGGTCCTGTTCTCGAACGTGCGTGTGGAAGATGGCGCGCTGGTCGAGGACTGCGTGGTGCTGCCCGACGTCGTGATCGGGCCCGGCGTTCGGCTGCGGCGCTCGATCGTCGACCGTCACTGCCGTCTGAATCGGGAGCTGGAGGTGGGCGCGGCGTCCGAGGAGGACGCGAAACGCTTTCGCGTCACCGAAAAGGGCCTGACTCTGATCACGCCGGAGATGCTCGGCCAGCCGGTCCACCAGCTTCGCTGATTCGCCTGACGGCGAGCGCAGCCCGCGCTGGCGCGTAAAATCGCCCGCTCGACCCCTGATGGAGATGGAAATGCGGATTTGCGTGGCGGTGGACGGTTCCAAGCCGTCGTTGGACGCGGTGAACCTGCTGATCGATCACGCCGACTGGTATCGCGAGAAGCCCACCGTGGAGCTGGTGACCGTGCACCTCCCGGTGCCCAAGCTGCCCGGCATGGGCGCTGCCGTCGGCAAGGGCCAGCTCGCAAAATATTACGAGGAGGAGGGCCAGCAGCAGCTCGCCGCGGCAAGGAAGAAGCTCGACGCGGCGGGGATCCGCTACGAGGCGCGCGTGCTAGTCGGGCAGGTCGCCGAGGCTATCGACCTCGATGTCGAGGGCATGAATGCCGGGGGCGCTAATGCGGCCGCGCAATGTGCTTGCGGATGGCGCCCAGGAACTCCGCGTGCCTGGGGAGCCCGCGGGGGTGGACCGTCGGGTGCGCGGCACCCGGCACGATCCTGAGCTCGAGCCCCGGCCAAGCCGCCTGCATCGCCTCGACGCGCGGTAGCGCGGGGTCGGCGGCGCCGACCACCGCCACGGCAGGCACGCGGATCCTGGCGATCTCCGCGTCGGTCACGACGAGCGCGCGCCGGGCCCGCATCAGCGCCGCGTGCGCCAAGACGTCGTTTCTTTGAGAAATTTCTTTGGACCGTTTCCGGATTGCCTCCTCTGCCAGCGGCGGCTCGTCGGTCGGTGCCGTCGACACGAGGAGCGCGCGATAGACGCCGGCCTCGATCTCGCGCGCGGCCTCGTCCGCCGCGCGGTCGCTGCGCTCGCTTTGCGAGCGCCGATAGGCCGCGCCGCCGAGGACCGCGCTCAGGAACCGCTCGGGGTGCGTCGCGAGCAGCTTGGCGACGATGATGCCGCCGAGCGAGTAGCCGACGAGATGGGCTTGCTTGACTTCAAGGTGGTCCATGAGGCGGATCACGTCCAGCCCGATCTCTTCGTATGCGCGCGGATCGTGCGGCTTGCCGCTCTTTCCATGCCCGCGCAGGTCGAAGGCGATCACGCGGTAGTCGCGCGCGAGGTCGGGCAGGATGCCGGTCTCGATCCAGGCGGGCTCGATGCTGGCGGTGAAGCCGTGGACCAGCACCACCGGCGTTCCGGCCCCGTGGTCGACGTAGCGGATGCGCACGCCGCCCGCGTCGAAGAACCGGTCCTGCGCCAGCGCCACGCCGATCCAAAGGAATGCCGATATGAACCCCCGGATAAGCGCCGCCATGGTCGCAAGCCTAACGGAAAGGCGTGCTTTCCCGATGCCTCACGGTGAGACAATGGGGCATGCCGTCGGTCCCGCAGTCGATGCGCCGACGTTGATAGGCTGGCTGCAGAGCGAAGCTTAGAATCAGCGGGTGAACGTAGTCGAGCTCGATGTCGAGGGCATGACCTGCGCCGCCTGCGCGGCGCGCATCGAGAAGAACCTCAACAAGCTCGACGGCGTGGAGGCGAGCGTCAACCTCGCCACCGAGAAAGCCGTGGTTCGGCATCCGGAGACGATTTCCGTTGATGGGCTGATCGAGCGGATCCGCGACACCGGCTACGACGCGAGCGTCGCGCGCGAAGGCGAGCTGCGCGATCACTCGGCCGCATTCAGGAAGGCACGAAACGACTTCCTCGTCGCGGCGGTGCTCACCGCGCCGCTGCTGCTCCACGGCCTGGTCCCCGGCTGGCTGCAATGGGCGCTCGCCACGCCGGTGCAGTTCTGGAGCGGCCGGCGCTTCTACCGCGGCGCGTGGAAGGCGCTGCGCGGCGGCACCGCCAACATGGACGTCCTCGTGGCGCTGGGTACGAGCGCGGCGTATGCGTTTTCCACTGCCGTGTTGTTCTTGCATTTGAACGAACACCTCTACTTCGAGGCGGCCGCGGTGGTCATCGCGCTGGTGCTGCTCGGGAAGTACCTCGAGGCGCGCGCCAAGGCGAAGGCGGCGCAGGCGCTGGAGGGCCTGATCCGGCTGCAGCCGAAAACGGCTTTCGTCGAAAAGGACCACACGCTCGTTGAGGTCGAGATTGCCACGCTCAATGCCGGCGATGTATTCGTCGTGCGCCCGGGCGACGCCATCCCGGTCGACGCACGCGTGGTCGAAGGCAGCTCCGCGGTCGACGAGTCGATGCTCACCGGGGAGTCGGTGCCGAAGCAGAAGAGGGCCGCAGACGCCGTCTATGCCGGCACCATCAACGGCGACGGCGCGCTGAAATGCGTCGCCACCGCGACCGGCAAGGGCACGGTGCTCGCGGGCATCATCCGTCTCGTCGCCGCGGCGCAGGCCTCCAAGCCGCCGGTGCAGCGCCTCGTCGACAAGGTCTCGGGGGTGTTCGTGCCGGTGGTGCTCGGCATCGCCTTGATCACTTTCTTCGTCTCCGGCCTGATTCCGGCGGTCGCGGTGCTGGTCATCGCCTGCCCCTGCGCGCTCGGGCTAGCAACGCCCACTGCGCTAATGGTCGGAGTGGGCCGCGCGGCGCGCGCCGGCATCCTGATCCGCAACGCCGAGGCGCTCGAGGGCGCGGAAAAGCTCGACACCCTGGTGTTCGACAAGACCGGGACGCTGACGCGCGGCGAGCCAGCGGTTACGGAAATTATTTCCGACGATCCACAAGAACTGCTGCGAGTCGCCGCGGCGCTCGAGAGCCGTTCCGCGCATCCGCTCGCGCGCGCGATCGTGGCGAAGCTCGGCGGCGCACCGGAGCCGGTGGCGGATTTCCGCTCCCACGGGGGACTCGGCGTGAGCGGCACGGTGCGCGGGCAGCCGGGCCGCCTCGGTTCGCCGGCATTCTTGCAAAAGGAAAGCCCCATCGCCGGCGCTACGGTCGTCGGCGTCGAATGGGGCGGCCGGTTCCTCGGCTGGATCGCGCTCGCCGACGAGCCGCGGCCGCACGCCGCCGCCGCGGTGGCGCGCCTCGCCGGCATGGGGATCGAGCCGATCATCCTTTCCGGCGACAGCCTGGGCGCGGTCGAAGCGGTCGCGAAGCAGCTCGGCATCCGGCGCTGGAAGGCGGGCGTGCTGCCCGCGGAGAAGGCGATGGAGATCGAGCTGCTGAGGAAGCAGAATCGAAACGTCGGCATGGCGGGCGACGGGGTGAACGATGCGCCGGCGCTCGCCGCGGCCGACGTCAGCTTCGCGCTCGCCGCCGGCAGCGGCGCGGCGCTCGACGTCGCCGACATCACCCTGATGAAGAACGACCTCGCCGCGATCGCCGACGCGATCACCCTGTCGCGCGCGACGCTAGCCAAGATCCGCCAGAATCTGTTCTTCGCCTTCATCTACAATGTGCTCGGCATCCCGCTGGCTGCGGCGGGCATGCTCAACCCGATGATCGCGGGCGCGGCGATGGCGCTGAGCTCGGTCTCGGTGGTGAGCAACTCTCTATGGCTGAACCGATGGAAACCGTCGAGCTGAAGGTCGAAGGAATGGATTGCGAAGGTTGCGTGAAGAGCGTGACCCGCATGCTCTCGGGCGTGCCCGGCGTGCAGAAGGTTGACGTATCGCTCGCCGAGGGCAAGGCGAGCGTCACCTACGACCCGGGCAAGGCGGGGCTCGCGGAAATGAAGCGCGCCGTCGAGCGCGCCGGTTACAAGGCCCCATGAAGGGGACGCTGAAGTCCGGTTTGCGATTTTCCAAGAGCATCCCTGTGGATGAGGCCCGTTGCATCAGCTTCATGGGCAAGGAAGGCATGGTCTACGCGACGCCGAAGATGGTGAGCGACGTCGAATACACCTGCCGCGATTTTCTCCTCGAGCACCTCGACGCCGGCGAGGACTCGGTAGGCGCCCACGTGTCGATCGATCATCTGGCCGCGACGCCGCTGGGTCTGCAAGTCACGATCGAAATCCAGGTCCTCGAAATCGATCGACGCAAGATTGTTTTCAGTTTTTCGGTAAGCGACCCGGTAGAAGAAGTCGGCCGTGGAAAGCACGTGCGCTTCGTCGTCGAGACGGCGAAGACGCGCGAGCGCCTGGCGGCGAAGCGCGCCAAAGCCGGGCTGGGCTGATGCAGCTCCTCGAGGGCGACCGGGCGCTGGTCACCGGCGCGGCGCGCGGAATCGGCCGCGGTATCGCCGATGCGCTGGAAGGGGAAGGCGCGAAGGTCTTCCGCGCGGATGTGGGGGAAGCCGATCTTTCGAAACCCGGAGGCGCGGCCCGCCTTGCCGAGGAAGCGATCCGCAGGCTGCAGACCGTGTCGATCTTCGTCCATTGCGCGAGCCCGCGCCGGCAGGAGGAGCAGACGGTCCTGCAAGTGACCGAGCTGCAGTGGCGCGAGATGCTCTCGGTCAACCTCGACGCCGCGTTCATCCTCGCGCAAGCGCTGGGTCTTCATATGAAGAATAGCAATGTGCGCGGCCGCATGCTTCTGGTGACCTCCGTGCACGCCGAGTCGCCGCGCAATCTTCCGCACTACAGCGCGGCGAAGGCGGGCGAGACCATGCTGATGAAGGAGCTCGCGCGCGGCCTCGGGCCGCACGGCATCCGCGTCAACGCCATCGCGCCGGGAGCGATTCCCGGCGGCGGCTTCGAGGCGCCGCCGGGCATGGTGGAGAAGATCCCGCTGCGGCGCTTCGGCACGCCGGCCGATGTCGCAGCGATGGCGGTCGCGGTGCTCTCGGAGCGCTTCGGCGCGTACGTCACCGGCACCTCGATCGTGGTCGACGGCGGCATGGCGCTCTACAACTGGATCAACCCCTGAAATCGAGGAATCGACATGCGTAAAGCTTCGATGGCTGCCGCCGCATGCTTCCTGGCTGCCTGCTCTTCCATCTCCCAGCCGCCTCCCGCGGCGGTTTCCGATCTTGCGCCGACCGGAAAGCTGCGCGCCGCGATCAACGTCGGCAACCCGATCCTCGCCGCGCGCGATCCGGGCGGCGGCGATCCGCGCGGCGTATCGGTCGACCTCGCCAGGGAGCTTGGGCGGCGTCTCGGCGTGCCGGTGCAGTTCGTCGTTTTCGATGCCGCGGGCAAGGTCGTCGAGGCAGGCAGGACAGGCGCCTGGGATGTGGCTTTCGTGGCACTCGATCCCGCGCGCGCGGCCGAAATCGCGCAATCGCCGCCGTACGTGGTGATCGAAGGCGCCTACCTGGTGCGCCAGGATTCGGCCCTGCGTTCAAATGACGAGGTAGACCGTAAGGGCAACCGCGTGGTGGTCGGACGCAACAGCGCCTACGATCTGTATCTCACGCGCAGCCTGAAGCAGGCCGAGATCGTGCGCGCCCCGACTTCGCCTGCGGTGGTCGAACTGTTTCTCAAGGAAAATCACGAGGTGGCGGCCGGCGTGAAGCAGCAGCTCGAGGCCGACGCGCGCCGCGCGCCGGGCCTGCGCCTGCTCCCCGGCCGCTTCATGGTGATCAACCAGGCCATGGCGAGCCAGCGCAGCCGCGAAGCCGGAGCGCGCTACGTGCGCGGCTTCATCGAGGAGATGAAGGCCACGGGCTTCGTGGCCAAGGCGCTCGAGGACCACAAGGTACAGGGTGCCGCGGTCGCGCCCGCGGGCGATGCGCGGTGAGCCCCGCCTGGCTGCCGCTCGCCGGCATCAGGCTGGTCGACTTCTCGATGTTCGTGCCGGGGCCCTTTGCCTCGGCGATGCTCGCCGACCTGGGCGCCGAGGTAATCAAGGTCGAGCCGCCGCGCGGCGATCCCGGCCGCGCCTATGTTCCGGTCCAGTTCGCCGCCGAGAACCGCAACAAGCGCAGCCTCGCTGTGGATCTCAAAAATCCCAGCTCACAGAAGATCGTGGAAGGCCTGGTCAAGCAAGCAGACATCGTGCTCGAGGGTTTCCGGCCCGGGGTGGCGAAGCGGCTGGGCATCGATTACGCGGCCCTGAAGAAGCACAATCCGAAGCTGATCTACTGCTCGATCTCCGGCTACGGGCAGACCGGCCCGTGGCGCAGCCGCCCGGGGCACGACGTCAACTACGTCGCCGCGGCGGGCGCGCTCGCCTTCCCCGGCCAGTGGCTCCAGCCGCCCATGCGCTCTTCGCTGCCGATCGCCGACATGGGCGGCGGCGCCTTTGCCGCAATCGCGGTCCTGGGTGCGCTGCATGAAAGAAGCACTTCCGGGAAAAGCGCTTACCTCGACCTTTCCTTGTTTGAGAGCGCGTTCTTCTGGGCCGCGCAGCGCCACGGCCTCGATCCGGACGTAGACCCGCGCGCGCACATCTTCCCGGTGAATGATGTCTTCGAGACCGCCGACGGCAAGCGCCTGACGCTCGGCATCCTCGAAGAGCATTTCTGGCTGAGCTTCCTGCGCCTCGCCCCCGAGCTCGACCTGAAGGAATTTTCCACCGATGCGGCGCGGCGCAAGAACGGCGATGCGCTTTCGAAGATGATGGCGCAGGTCATGCGGAAGAGAAATGCAGCCGATTGGATCAGGCTGCTCGAGGAGAACGATGTGCCGGTCGACCTGTGCGTCACGCCGGGGGAGGCCGCGCAGCACCCGCAGCTCGTGGAGCGTCAGGCGGTGGAGCGCGGTTTCGCGAAATTCCCGCTGTGGGCCAACGGCCGCCGGGCAGGGCGCATCCGCGCCGGCGTTCCCGGCTGCGGCGAGCACTCGCGCGAGATCCTGGTGGAGCTCGGTTTCGATGACGGCGAGATTGCGGAGTTTTCCAGGTCGGGGACCATCAGGTCAGTCTGAAATAATCGTGGCCTGTCCCTGATCATGGATTTTTCGTTCAGTGCTGAGCAGGAGCGCATCCGCGAGGCGATCGCGAAGCTGTGCGCGCGCTTCGGCGACGACTACTGGCTCAGCCGCGATCGCGAGGGGGGCTTTCCGGCGGACTTCCACCAGGCTTGCGCGCGCGACGGCTGGCTCGGCATCGCGATGCCCGAGGCCTACGGCGGCGCGGGCCTCGGCATCGCCGAGGCGGCGGTGATGATGCAGGCGATCGCCGAATCGGGCGCCGGGTTCTCGGGCGCTTCAGCGGTGCACATGAATATTTTCGGCCTCAATCCAGTGGTGGTTTTTGGAAACGAGGAGCAGAAAAGCCGCATGCTGCCGCCCCTGATCGAGGGCAGGCATCGCGCCTGCTTCGCGGTGACGGAGCCCGACGCGGGCTTGAACACGAAGAAAATCAAGACCAAGGCCGAGAGAAAGGGCGACAAGTACATCGTCTCCGGACAGAAGGTGTGGATCTCGACTGCGCAGGTCGCCGAAAAGGTTCTCTTATTGGCAACTACTAATTCAGGGCTGACGCTGTTCTATACCGATCTCGACCGAA
>DASQGB010000079.1:0-4647 GCA_035632815.1 Burkholderiales bacterium
GTGTAGACGCGGAAACCGCGCGTGTACACATCTTCTGGATAGATTTCGGCGAGTGACTGCCGCACCATCTCGGCGGCGAATTCCGCATGGACGGAGTATTCGCTTACTTCACGCCTTGGCCGCAGCGAAGCCTTCAGCGCGTCCTCATATTGCGTTGCATCAATGAAGCCCAGCTCGGTCATCCGCCGCAGAACGTAATGCTGGCGCTGCTTGGCGCGCTGCGGATTGGCAATCGGGTTGTAGGTCGAGGGCGCCTTCGGCAGCCCCGCAAGCATCGCGGTCTCGGCAAGGCTGAGCTGGCCGAGCGCCTTGCCGAAATAGATCTGCGACGCCGCGCCGAAGCCATAAGCCCGCTGGCCCAGGTAGATCTGGTTGATGTACAGCTCGAGTATCTGCTCCTTGGACAGGCTGTGCTCTATCTTGAAGGCAAGCAGCGCCTCGTAGAGCTTCCGGGTCAGGGTCTTTTCGGACGACAGGAAGAAGTTTCGGGCGACCTGCATGGTGATGGTGCTGGCTCCCTGCCGCCGGCCGCCGGCGACGAGGTTGGCGTAAGCCGCCCGCAGCACGCCGACGTAGTCGATGCCGGGGTGTTCGTAAAAGCGCTCGTCCTCGGCCGCGATGATCGCGTTCTTCAGCTGTGCCGGGACCTCGGCGATCCCCACTATCGCCCGCCGCTCCTCGCCGAATTCCCCCATCAGAATGCCTTCGGCGGTGTAGATCCGCAGGGGAATCTTGGGCTGGTATTCGGTCAGCGCGCCAAGAGCGGGCAGGTTGGGGACGGCTAGCGCGACCACCAGGGCGAAGGCCAGCAGACCGACCACCGCCAAGCCTGTGAGCACGGCCAGCGGAAAGGCAAGAAAGCGGAACCACATCAAGGGACTTAGACCCGTTACCGGAGCGCTATTGCCCCGCTTGCATAGAGGTCAGCATCATACCCCTTCCCCCCTAGTGGAAAATTAACTAGACACCGGGAGGGGTTGTTGCTAGCATTTAACGCCATTTCTACGTATCTCGCCTAAGCGCCGGGGCGCAAAGGGGAATAATAAATGGATTTCGATTTCTTCAAGCCTAAAGCTCCGCCGTTGTTCGGGCTCGACATCAGCTCGTCCTCGGTGAAGATGCTCGAGATCGTCGACGGCGGCAAGGGGACGTATCGCGTCGAGCGCTACGCCATAGAGCCGCTCGCGCGCGACGCCGTGGTGGATGGCAACATCAACAACCTCGAGGCAGTCACCGAATCGGTCAAGCGAGCGCACAAGCGCCTCGGCACGCGGACCAAGCATGTGGCGATGGCGGTGCCCACGGGTGCCGTGATCACCAAGAAGATCATCGTCGCCGCCGGTCTGCGCGAGGACGAGCTCGAGGTGCAGGTCGAGAGCGAAGCGAACCAGTACATCCCGTTCGCGCTGGAGGAGGTCAATCTGGATTTCCAGTCGCTCGGGCCTTCGCCCAACAATCCCGAGGAACAGGAAGTCCTGATCGCCGCGACACGCAAGGAGAAGGTGGAAGACCGCGTCGCGGTCGCGGATTCTGCGGGCCTGAAAGCGCTGGTGATGGACGTGGAGTCCTTCGCGCAGCAGACGGCGCTCTCGCTGGTGGTGCAGGCGCTGCCGAGCGGCGGCAAGGAGCAGAACATCGCCGTGGTCGACGTCGGCGCGAACGTCATGAACGTCACCGTGCTGCGCAACGACCAGTCGGTCTACACGCGCGAGCAGGCCTTCGGCGGCAACCAGCTTACCCAGGAGATCGTCAGCCGCTACGGCATGAGCCCGGAGGAAGCCGAGAACGCCAAGCGCTCCGGCGGCCTGCCCGACGACTTCGAGGCCGAGGTGCTGCGACCTTTCATGGAGAACCTGTCGCAGGAGGTGCAGCGCGCGCTGCAGTTCTTCTTCACCTCGACGCAGTACCACAGCGTCGATCACATCCTGCTGGCGGGCGGTTCGGCCGTGATCCCGGGCCTCGACGAGGTTGTAAACACGCGCGCGCAGGTGCCGACCAGCGTGGCCAACCCGTTTGCGCTCATGCAGACCTCGTCGCGGGTGCAGCTCAAGCGGCTCATGATCGATGCACCGTCGCTGATCGTCGCCTGCGGACTCGCAATGAGGAGATTCGACCCCGTATGACGGCTCGCATAAACCTCCTGCCGCACCGCGAGGAGCGGCGCAAGCGTTCCCGCCAGCACTTCATGATGCTGGCCGGCGGTACCGCGGTGGTCGGCATATTGATCGTGTTCGCGGTGCATGGCTTTTTCGCCGCCAAGATCGAGACGCAGGAGGACCGCAATCGCTTCCTGAAGGGCGAAATCGCCAAGCTCGACAAGGAGATCGCCGAGATCAACAAGCTGAAGGACGAGATCCAGGCGCTGCTCGCGCGCAAGCAGATCATAGAGACGCTACAGGCCGACCGCGCCCAGACGGTGCATCTGCTCGACCAGATGGTGCGCCAGATGCCGGAGGGCGTGTATCTGAAGTCGATCGTACAGAAGGGCATGCGCATCAACGTGGCGGGTTACGCGCAGTCCAACGCGCGGGTCTCGACGCTGATGCGCAACATCGAATCCTCCCCGTGGCTGGAGAATCCGGTGCTGGTGGAGGTCAAGGCGGCGAATGTCGACAAGCGGCGCGTCTCGGAATTCACCATGTTCCTGACCCTCAAGCGCGCGGCGCTCAAGGAAGACAAGCCGGCCGCCAAGCCCGCGCCAGCGGCGAAGAAAGGCTAGCGTCATGGCGATCAATTTCAACGCCCTCATCGAAGACCTGAAGCGCACCAACTGGGAGAACCCGGGCACCTGGCACGCCGCGCCCAAGGCGATCGTGCTGCTAGCCATCTTGATCGGCATTCCGGTGGCCGGCTACTTCGCGGACACCAGGGGGCAGATCGAGCAGCTCGACAGCGGGCGCCTCGCCGAAGAAAAGCTGAAGGAGCAGTACCTCGGCAAGAAAAAGCAGGCAGTCAATCTCGATCTGCACCGCCAGCAGCTGCGCGAGATCGATACGCAATTCGGCGCGCTGCTGCGCCAGCTGCCGAACAAGTCCCAGATGGACGCGCTGTTGGTCGACATCAACCAAGCCGGTCTTGGCCGCGGGCTGCAGTTCGAGCTGTTCAAGCCGGCCGCCTCCGAAATCACGCGCGACTTCTACGCCGAGCTGCCGATCACGGTGAAGGTGATCGGCACCTACCACGACATGGGCGCTTTCGCGAGCGACGTCGGCCAGCTCTCGCGTATCGTCACGCTGAACGACGTGTCGATCCAGGCCGCCAAGGACGGCCTGGTGATGGACGTGACGGCGCGAACCTTCCGCTACCTCGACGACGATGAGCTCGCCGCACAGCGCAAGGCGCAGCAGGCGGCGAAAAAAGGCGGCGCGAAATGAGTTGGCGATTCGTACCGCCCATCGCCGCGCTCGCCGCCGCGGCGCTCCTCGCCGGCTGCAGCGGCGAGGAGCACAGTGACCTGAAGCAGGAGCTCGCCCAGGCCACCAAGGACTTTCGCGGCCGCGTCGACGCGCTGCCGCAGGTGCGGCCCTACGAGCCGGTGCCCTACACCGCCGAGGGTCAGGTCGATCCTTTCCGTTCGGAACGCATCGAGGTGGCGCAGGCCGCCGGGCGCGGGCCGGCAAGCAAGTTCTCGCCCGACGAGAAGCGGCCGAAGGAACCGCTCGAGGCCTTCCCGCTCGAGTCGATCACCATGATGGGCACGATTACCCAGAACAAGGAAACCTTCGCCCTGGTGAAGGCCGGTCCGAACCTGTACCGGGTCCGCAAGGGCAATTACATGGGGCAGAACTTCGGCGTCATTACGGAGATCGACGAGGCGCAGATCAACCTGAAGGAGCTGGTGCAGGACAGCGGCGGGGAATGGGTGGAGCGCAACAGCGCGCTGCAACTGGTGGAGACAAAACGATGAACAACACTAAAGCTCTCACGATGTTCTACGCGTTCACCCTGTGGCTCGCCGCAGCGGGGGTCGCGCTTGCCCAGGCGGACAGCGCGGCGAACAGCATCGAAGGCTTTGAAGTCGGCCAGCAAGGCGGAAAAATCATCGTGCGGATCACCACCAAGGAGCCGCTGCGCAGCGTGCCGCCCAATTTCGCGGTCGCCAACCCGGCGCGCATCGCCTTCGACTTTCCGAACACGGCGAATGCGCTGGGCCGCTCCAGCCAGGACATCGGGCAGGGCGAGCTGCGCAGCATGAACGTCGTGCAGGGCGCGGATCGCACCCGCCTGGTGCTCAATCTGCGCCGCTCGGTGGCGCACGAGGCGAGCATCGACGGCCGCTCGGTGGTGGTCACGCTGTCGGAGCCGGCGGTAGTGCAGACCGCCCCGGGCGGGGCGGTGGCGCATTTCGCCGAGAGCAAGGGCGACGCCAAGCACAGTATCCGGGACGTCGACTTCCGCCGCGGCCGCGCCGGCGAAGGGCGGGTCATCGTCGACCTGTCCGACACCAGCACCGGCATCGACATCCGCCAGCAGGGCCAGAACATCGTGGTGGAGTTCATAAAGACCACGCTGCCCGACAATCTGCGCCGCCGGCTGGACGTGGTCGACTTCGGCACGCCGGTCAACCTGGTGAGCACGTTCCAGCAGGGGGAGAACGTGCGCATGGTGATCGAGCCGAAAGGCCAGTGGGAGCACAACGCCTACCAG
>DASQGB010000080.1:0-3001 GCA_035632815.1 Burkholderiales bacterium
TCGCCGCTCCTACCAGTCCAGGCACAAGATCCTGAAGGGGTTCATGCCGTTCTGGCGCTCCCTCGACAAGACCCTGGGCCAGGTCGACAAGAAGCTGACCGGCCTGGAGACCAGCGCCGCCGCCATCGACGCGCAGATGGAAAAGTACGAGCAGATCCACGTCAAATCGGACAAGGCCGAGCATGCGCTCACCGTTTCGGCCTTCACGCAGTTCGCGATCGCGGCCCTGGTCATGCTGGTCGCGGCGGGCGGCGCCTTCATCAACTTCAAGCTGATCGCGCTGCCGATGTCCGAGATGGTCGGCGCGGGCGACTACATCACCAGCACCCTGCGCACCTCGGAAGTCGCGGCGCTGGTGATCATCCTGGTCGAAGCGTCGATGGGCCTGTTCCTCATGGAGGCGCTGCGCATCACGCATCTCTTTCCGGGAATCGCCAACCTCAACGACCGCATGCGCCGGCGCATGATGTGGATTGCCCTCGTGCTGCTGGTGACCCTTGCCGGGGTCGAGGCAGCCCTCGCGCTGATGCGCGACATGCTGATCGCGGACAAGCAGGCGCTGGTGCAGTCCCTCGCCACCGCGGTGCAAGCCACCCCCACCGACGGTTGGGTGGGGCGCATCCCGACCGCCGGCCAGATGCTGCTTGGATTCATCCTGCCCTTCGCGCTCGCTTTCGTCGCCGTGCCGCTCGAATCGCTCATCCACTCCTCGCGTGCCGTCGGCGGCGTGCTGGCGGTGGGGCTGGTCGGGGTGCTCGCTTTCGCGCTGCGCCTGCTCGCCAACCTGACCCGCCATGCCAGCCGCGCGCTGATCAACTTCTACGACGTGCTGATCGTGCTGCCGCTGCTTGCCGAGCGCCTGACAAAGGCGGCGCGTGGCTCGGAGCGCCTGACCAAGGCGGCGCGCGGCTCGGAGCGCCCGGCCAGGGCGGGGCGCGGCTCGTCGCGGGCGATCGACCCGGACGAGACCGAAATCGCAACCCACCACAGAAGCTAAGGGGACGACCATGATGAATCGACTGGTGCTGCTGTCGCTCGCCTTGCTCGGCTTGACGCTCGCCGGCTGCGGCGACTCGCGCAACCACGCCCACGCCGTGTACATGCTCGTCGATACCTCGGGCACCTACGCGCAGGAGGCCGGCAAGGCCCAGGTGATCGTCAACTATCTGCTGGGCACCTTGCAGCCCGGCGACTCGCTTGCGCTTGGCCGGGTCCACAGCCGCAGCTTCAGCGAGAAGGACATCATCGCCAAGGCCACCTTCGACACCCGCCCGTCGCAGGCCAACGCGCAGAAGCGCTCGTTCCGCGAGAAAAGCGACGCCTACCTGAAGACCATCAAGGGAAGCAAGCACACCGATATCACCGGCGGGCTGCTGCAGGGCGCGGAGTTCCTCAACGAGACCGGCGCCGGCAGGAAGACGATCATCATCTTCTCCGACATGCAGGAGGAGCTGGACAAGGTCACCGTGCGGGACTTCCCGATCGACCTGAAGAACATCCGCGTCATCGCGGTGAACGTGGTCAAGCTGAAGACCGACAACATCGACCCGCGCCTGTATTTCGGCCGCCTGGAAGCCTGGCAGAAGCGGGTGGAGCGCGCCGGCGCCGCCGAGTGGCGCGTGATCAACGATATCGAGCGGCTGGACGCGATCTTCTCGAAAAGCTAGTCAGCGCTCCACCGCCACGCCGGCCTGCTTCAGCACGCGCTGCATCAGGCCGAGCTGCTCGTCGAGGAAAGGCGCGAGCTCGCGGGCGCCGAGAAACACGTCTTCGACCTGGTTGTCTTCGATGTAGCGCCGCCAGCTCGCCGTGCGGCCAAGGCGGGCAAACGCGTTCTCCCAGTATCGGGCAGCCTCCTGCGGCATGCCGGGCGGGCCAAGAATCCCCCGCGCGTTGGCGATGATCGGGATCGCGATTCCCTGCTCGCGGATCGTCGCCACCGCCGGCAGGGCAGCCAGGCGCCGTTCGGTGAGCGCGGCGATGGCGCGCACGCGTCCGGCTGCAATATGCTCGTTGGCGTCCTGCGGCTGCGGAATGACGATGTCGACCTTGCCGGCGAGCAGGTTCGCCATCCGCTCGCTCACGGCGGGCGTCGGGATGAACGTCCATTGCGCGCCGGTCGCGCTCTGGAGCAGGAGCCCGGTCAGGCTCTCGATGGCCGTGACCGAGCCGCCGGCCTGCTTCAGGGTTCCCGGGCTGCGCTTGGCGCCCTCGATGAAGTCTGCCATGGAGCGAAAGGGGGAGTCGGCGCGGACCACCGCGATGGTCGGCTCGAGCACCAGGCGGGCGATCGGGACGAAATCCTTGACCGTATGCGCGGCGTCTTTTCGCGTCAGCGGCGTCGCGAGCCAGGTGTTGGTGAAGACCGCGATGGTGTGACTGTCGCCCTGCCTGGCAGCCAGATAGGTCATGGCCTGCGCGCTCGCGCCCGCGGTCTTGTTCACCACCTGCACGGGCTGCGGCAAGAGCCGCTCCTTCTCGGCCATCTCCACGAGCGCGCGGGCAAACACATCCGAGCCGCCGCCGGGAGCGCTGTGCACGACGAGCTCCACCGGGCGGCTCGGGACGAAGGTCTGCGCCCAGGCGGCTTGCGGCAGGCAGGCCAGACCAAGGGCAAGGGCGATGAGAACGCGCATAATCTTGCGTTTTTACCATGACCGAGGAGGACTTGACGGTGAACACCAGTCAAAAACGCCGTCGCCTGATCGCAGGCGGCGCCGCAGCGATGGCGCTCGGCCACCTTCCGAAGGCCGGCGCGCAGGGCTTCCCCTCGAAGAACATCCGCGTCGTCGTTCCCACCGCGCAGGGCGGCGGCGCGGATCGCCTCGCGCGCGTGTTCGACGATTTCTGGGGCCCGCTCCTCAAGGCGAGCTTCGAGTACGGCTTCTTTGCCGGCGCCGCCGGACAGGTCGGCTACGAGGTGTACCTCAACAAGCGCGAGCGCGACGGCCACAACCTCCTGTTCGGCAACATGGGGCCGGAGATGATCATGTACGCGCTG
>DASQGB010000081.1:0-30676 GCA_035632815.1 Burkholderiales bacterium
AGGAAATCGGTGATGCCGGCGTCGAGCGCGGCGTAGCGCACCTTGCGGTCGTCGTGCACCGTGACCATGACGATCGGCACGTGCTCGTAGCCCGGCAGCGCGCGCAGGCGCTTCACGAACTCGATGCCGTCCATGTCGGGCATCATGTAGTCGACCAGCACCAGGTCGCTGACATGCCGCGTCGCCCAGACGATTGCGTCGACCGGACGGGCAAAGCCTTCCACCGACACGCGCTCGTCGAGGCTGCGCACAACCTGCTCGAGAATTGCGCGGCCGGTCGACTGGTCGTCGACCACCATGACGGTGTTGCGCGCCGAAGGCAGGACCCTCACCTGAGCCTTGGCCATGATTCCCCCTGGAAAGAACACCCGGCCGGGACAGCCTACGCCCGGCCCCCTGGCGTGTCTAGGCGGACCGGGCGCAAACCACGCATTTTGTCACGCTTGGGCGAAGGGTGCCGGAAGAGAGACTCGAACTCTCATGACCTTGCGGTCGGCGGATTTTGAGTCCGCTGCGTCTACCGGTTCCGCCATTCCGGCGCTCATTTCGCTTGGGACGGCGAAATTATAATTCGCCGGGATGCTCGTCTCCGAGTTCGATTATGAGCTGCCCGCCGCGCTCATCGCCCAGCACCCCGCGGTGCAGCGTACCGCGAGCCGCCTGCTGCGCCTCGATGCCGCCACCGGGGCGATCGAGGACCTGGCGTTCACCGACCTGCCGCGACTGGTCGACGAGCGCGACGCCCTGGTGCTGAACGACACGCGCGTCGTAAGAGCGCGCCTCGCCGGCCGAAAGGCGAGCGGCGGCAAGATCGAGCTCTTCGTCGAGCGCACCTTCGGCGCCAGGGAGGCGCTGGCGCTGATTCGTGCGAGCCACCCGCCGCCCGCGGGGACGGAGCTGCTCGTCGAAAACGTCAGGGTGCGCGTGCTGGGACGCGAAGACGAGCGGTTCCGCGTGCGATTTTCGGGAGATATCCTTCCGCTGCTCGAGCGGCATGGCGCGGTGCCGCTGCCCCCCTATATCCGGCATGCGCCGCAGAATGACGATGCAGAGCGCTATCAGACCGTTTATGCCGCCGTCCCCGGCGCGGTGGCGGCGCCCACGGCAGGTTTGCACTTTGACGAGTCGATCTTGCAGAAGATCCGGGATAGGAAAGCGCTGGTTGCGAAGATCACTCTGCACGTGGGCTTCGGCACCTTTCAACCGGTCAGGGTCGGCGAAGTCGAGGCGCACCGCATGCACAAGGAGCGCTACGAGATCGCGCGCGCTACCATGGAATCCCTATCCGGAAAGCGGGTCCTCGCCGTCGGCACGACGTCGCTGCGGGCGCTCGAAAGCGCTGCGCGCACCGGCGAACTGAAGGGAGAAACTGACCTCTTCGTCTATCCGGGATTCCGCTTCCAGGTCGTGCAACGGCTGCTGACGAATTTCCATCTGCCGAAGTCCACGCTGCTGATGCTCGTCTGCGCCTTCGCCGGTAAGGAGAACGTGCTTCGCGCCTACCAGCACGCGATCGAGCGTCAATACCGTTTTTTTTCCTACGGCGACGCGATGCTGATCGAGCGATGCACTACGGTGTAACGCACCGCGACGGCGCGGCGCGGCGCGGCCTGCTCAGGGTGGCGCACGGCGCGGTCGAAACCCCCGCCTTCATGCCGGTGGGCACCCACGGCACGGTGAAGGCCATGTCGCCCGACGAGGTGGCGGCGAGCGGCGCGCAGATCTTGCTCGGCAACACCTTCCACCTGTGGCTGCGGCCGGGGCTCGAGGTGATCGGCAAGCACGGCGGCCTGCACCGCTTCATGGGCTGGGATGGTCCCATCCTGACCGACTCGGGCGGATTCCAGGTCTTCAGCCTGGGAGCTCTGCGAAAAATCTCCGAGGAGGGCGTGCAGTTCGCCTCGCCGATCAACGGCGACCGCCTGTTTCTCACGCCCGAGGAGTCGATGCGCATCCAGATCGCGTTGAATTCGGATATCGCGATGGTGTTCGACGAATGCACACCCTACCCGGCCACCCAGGACGAAGCGGCGCAATCGATGCAGCTGTCGATGCGCTGGGCTCAGCGCTCGAAGAGCGCCTTCCGAAGTTCCAATCTTTCATTCGGCATCATCCAGGGAGGCATGTACGAAACCCTGCGGGACGATTCCCTTGACGAGCTGACAAGAATCGGATTCGACGGCTATGCGATCGGCGGCCTGTCGGTCGGCGAGCCGAAAGAAGACCGCGCGCGGATCATGGCCCACGTGACCCCGCGCATGCCCGCCGGCAAGCCGCGCTACCTGATGGGCATGGGCACGCCCGAGGACATCATCGAGGCGGTGGCGGCCGGCATCGACATGTTCGACTGCGTGCTGCCGACGCGCAACGCGCGCAATGGCTGGCTGTTCACGCGTTTCGGCGACGTGCGCATCCGCAATGCCCGCTACCGCGACGACACGGCCCCGCTCGACGAGCGCTGCGCCTGCTATACCTGCCGGCATTTCACCCGCGCCTACCTTTACCACCTGCAAAAGGCGAACGAGATCCTCGGCGCGCGCCTCAACACGCTGCACAACCTGCACTACTACCAGGAGCTGATGCGCGAGCTGCGCACGGCCATCGAACAGGGAACCTATTCTTCGACATCCAGACAAATCCTGGAGGACCGCAAGCGGCTATAATTCGCCGTTTCTCACGGAGTCCCGCAGTGATCATATCCCCAGCGTACGCGCAGGCCGCCGGCGGCGGCGATCCGGGCTTCATCGGCTTCCTGCCGATCATCCTGATGTTCGTGCTGCTGTATTTCCTCATGATCCGCCCCCAAATGAGGCGCGCCAAGGAGCAGAAGGCGATGATCGAGGCGCTGCAGAAGGGCGACGAGGTGGTGACCTCCGGCGGCGTGGTCGGCAGGATCACCAAGCTCGGCGACCAGTACCTCACCCTGGAAATCGCGCCCAACACCGAGATCGTAGTTCAGCGCGCCGCCGTGCAGGTGCCGTTACCCAAGGGAACGCTGAAAAGCATCCAGTAAGTGAACCGTTTCCCGACCTGGAAGTACGCGCTGATCGGCCTGTCGATCCTCGCCGCCTTCCTCTACACGCTGCCGAACTTCTTCGGCGAGTCGCCCGCGGTCCAGGTGTCGAGCGCGCGCGCCACGCTGAAGGTCGACCCCGGCCTCAGGAAGCGCGTCGAGGACGCGCTCGGGCAGGCCAGCGTCCCCTTCGGGGGGATCACGCTCGACCAGAGCAGCCTGCGCGTACGCTTCGCCGACCCGGACACCCAGCTAAAGGCGAGGGATGTGATCCACGCCGCGCTCAACCCGGGCGCATCGGCGCAGGCGACGCCCGAGGAAGACCCGAACGTGAGCTACGTGGTGGCGCTGAACCTGGTGCCCGCTTCGCCGCGCTGGCTCGCGGCGATCGGCGCCCTGCCTATGTACCTCGGGCTCGACCTGCGCGGCGGAGTGCATTTCCTGCTCCAGGTCGACATGCAGGCGGCGATCACCAAGCACCTGGAGAGCCTCGCCAGCGACCTGCGCTCGCAGCTGCGCGAGAAGAACATCCGCCACGGCGGCATCACGCGCGAGGGCCAGACGCTGCGCCTGCGCGTGCGCGACGCCGCGACGCGCGACCAGGCGAGAAACGCGATCCTCGCAGCCGTTCCCGACCTCGCCCTCGCCGAGCGCGAGGACGGCCAGGACTTCCTGCTGGTCGCCACGCTGAAGCCCGAGTCGGTGAAGCGCACGCAGGAGTACGCGCTCAAGCAGAACATCACCACCCTGCACAACCGCATCAACGAGCTGGGCGTCGCCGAGCCGATCATCCAGCAGCAGGGCGCCGAGCGCATCGTGGTGCAGCTGCCGGGCGTGCAGGACGTGACGCGCGCCAAGCGCCTCATCGGTCGCACCGCCAGCCTCGAGATCCGCATGGTCGACGAGGAGAAGATGACGCCCGAGAACCTCGCCGCCGGAGCGAAGGGCCAGCCGCCGTTCGGCACCGAGTACTACGTCGAGCGCAACGGCCAGCCGGTGCTGGTGAAGCGTCAGGTGGTGCTCACCGGCGACCGGCTCACCGACGCGCAGCCCGGCTTCGACTCGCAGACCAACGAACCTGCGGTGCACCTGCGCCTCGACGGCCAAGGCGCGCGCATTTTCCAGGAGGTGACGCGCGAGAACATCAACAAGCGCATGGCCATCCTGCTCGTCGAGAAGGGCAAGGGTGAGGTGATCACCGCGCCGGTGATCCGCAGCGAGATCCCCGGCGGCCGCGTGCAGATCTCGGGCCGCATGTCGACGCAGGAGGCGAGCGACGTCGCGCTGCTCCTGCGCGCGGGCGCGCTCGCGGCGCCGATGGAGATCATCGAGGAGCGCACCGTCGGGCCGAGCCTCGGCCGCGACAACATCGAGAAGGGCTTCAACGCGACGCAGTGGGGCTTCATCGCCATCGTCGCCTTCATGACGGTGTATTACGCGCTGTTCGGCCTGATCTCGTCGGTCGCGCTGGGCGTCAACCTGCTGCTGCTGGTCGCGCTGCTGTCGCTGCTGCAGGCGACGCTGACGCTTCCCGGCATCGCCGCCATCGCTCTCACGCTGGGCATGGCGATCGACGCCAACGTGCTGATCAACGAGCGAATACGCGAAGAACTCCGAGGGGGATCCACCCCTCAGGCGGCCATCCATGCAGGATACGAGCGCGCCTGGGCGACGATCCTCGACTCCAACGTCACCACCTTCATCGTCGGCCTGTCGCTGCTCATGGTGCCCGGAGCGGTGCGCGGCTTCGCGGTGGTGCACTGCCTGGGCATCCTGACCTCGATGTATTCCGCGGTGGTGGTGTCGCGCGCCATCGTCAACCTGGTGTACGGCCATCGGCGGCGCGTAGCGCACCTGTCGATCGGCGACACCGCCTGGAAGTGAGCTGAATGGAATTCTTCAAGATCCGCCGCACCATCCCGTTCATGCGGCATGCGCTGGTGTTCAACGTCATCTCGGCGATCACCTTCCTCGCCGCGGTGTTCTTCCTCTTCAGCAAGGGCCTCAACTTCTCGGTCGAGTTCACCGGCGGCACCCTGCTCGAGATCGGCTACCAGCAGCCGGCCAACGTCGACGGCATCCGCCAGACGCTGGATAAGGCCGGCTACAAGGCCGAGGTGCAGAACTTCGGCACCTCGCGCGAGGTGCTGATCCGCATGCACCTGGACAAGAACCAGTCGAGCGCCGACCTGTCGCAGAAAGTGCTGGAGATCCTCAAGGACGCGGACAAGTCCGCCGAGCTCAGGCGGGTCGAGTTCGTCGGGCCGCAGGTCGGCAACGAGCTGGCCGAGTACGGCGCGGTGGCGCTGCTGGTGACGGCGACCCTGATCGTGCTGTACCTGTGGCTGCGCTTCGAGTGGCGCTTCGGCCTGTCGGGCATCATCGCCAACCTGCACGACGTGGTGATCATCCTGGGCTTCTTCGCCTTCTTCCAGTGGGAGTTCTCCCTCGCGGTGCTGGCGGCGGTGCTGGCCGTGCTCGGCTACTCGGTGAACGAGTCGGTGGTGGTGTTCGACCGGGTGCGCGAGAACTTCCGCAAGATGCGCAAGGCCTCGACCGCCGAGGTGATCGATGCCGCCATCACCGGAGTCATCTCGCGCACATTCATCACCCACCTGTGCACCCAGATAATGGCCACCACCATGCTGCTCTTCGGCGGCCAGGCGCTGCACAACTTCGCCATCGCTCTCACCATCGGCATCTGCTTCGGCATCTACTCCTCGGTGCTGGTGGCGAGCCCGCTGGTCATGTGGCTCGGCGCCAAGCGCGACCAGTTCGTGCGTCCGGTGAAGCGCGACCGCCGCGACGAGCACGAAGGCGCCGTGGTTTGACTATTTAAGGACGCCAGGAAGCCGCGCAGCGCGATCGAGGCGGCACAAAGGACTTGCTAGCCACACCCGGGAAGGACGCTCGGATCGCGTTCGGCAATACCGTTGTGGTCTAAATCGTGATACTCACAAAAACTGTGGATAAATATGTGAGTAGTTCCGAAATCTGAAACCGCGACGCAGAGCGACAAGCTCCCCAAGCGGGTCCTGATTAAATATTCAGCACAGAATTCGCGAGCCGTGCCAAGCGCTTACTGCAAGGAATCGGGCTCCGCAGGCCGCAAAGGCAAGTTGGCGCGTCGCTTAAGGACGACAGCGCCGTTCGAGGGGATAAGTTAGTAGGTCTTAGGTTTACTTCAGGATCTGTATGAGGTTGGAGTAGTCGTCGGTCCAGGTGCGCCACTCGGGCCGGTCCGCGGCCGGCTCGGCGCCCGCCTCGACGATCCTGTCGGTCTTCAGCGCCGCGGGGTCGCGCGACACCAGCACCCAGTCGCTCCTCGAGCGCGAGCTGTCCTCCTCCTCGTCGGGGTCGTCGCGCACGACGACCGCATGAGCGCCCTGCTCCTTCGCGATGCGCGCCACCACGGGGACCAGGTCGAGAAATCGGTTCGAGACGTGGAAGGCGACGATTCCGTCCTTGGCGACGTGCTTGAGGTACGTGCCCAGGGCCTCGCGCGTGATGAGGTGGACCGGAATGGCGTCGCTCGAGAAAGCGTCGACCGCGAGCACGTCGAAGCCCCGCGGCGGCTCGCGCTCCAGCACCAGCCGCGCATCGCCGAGCGCGAGCTCGATCGCCGCCGCGCTGTCGGCGAGGTAGGTGAATTCGCTCTTGGCGAGCTGCATCACGCGCGCGTCGATGTCGTAGAAGCGGTACACGTCGCCCCTGCGGCCGTAGGCGGCGATGGTGCCGGTGCCCAGGCCGATGACCCCGACGCGCATCGGCCGGTCCTGCTTCGAGTGGATGGCGGCGCCGATGCCCGAAGGCTCCTGGTAATACGTGGTCAGGTTCCTGCGCGCCGATTCGCTCAGGTACTGCTCGCCGTGCATGATCGTGCCGTGCACCAGGCGCCGCAGGTGGGCTTCGCCGCCAATGTCGTACTCCTTGACGCGCAGCACGCCGTAGAAGCTGCGCGTGGCGACACGCACGTCGCGTTGGCTTCTCAGGCCGTCATAGACCGCGCAGCCGGTGACGCCGAACAGCACCGCGAGGCTCGCGTAGCGAGCTATGCGGTTGAGCGCCGCGAAGCGGATCGCGGCAAGCGCGGCGACCACCACCAGAGCGACGCCGAGCTCGTAGTAGCCGTTGAAGGCGAGCGGTGCGACGACCGCCACCGCGAGGCCGCCGAGCACGCCGCCGGCCGAGATGACGAGGTAGAACGCGGTGAGCTGGCGCGGCGCGGGCCGCAGGCGGTACAGCTCGCCGTGGCAGAACAGGCATCCCAGGAACAGGCCAGACAGGTAGATGCCGAGTTGCAGCGGAAGGTTGTAGTGGTAGTCCGCGTCGACAAGCAGCCACGCCATCGCCCCGAGCCACACCAGCAGCAGGCTCCAGAGGAATTCGGGCCGGTACCAGCCCCTGCCCTCGAAGGCGATGATGAAGGTGGCGAGGTACAGCGTCAGCGGCACCAGCCAGAGCAAGGGCACCGAGGCAACGTTCTGCGTGAGATGGTTTGTCACCGCGAGCAGCAGCATCGACCCGGTGGCCGAGAGCGCGAGCCATAGCCAATATGGATTTTTCTCGCTCGGGACGGCCGTTTCGGCCTGCGATCTCGGGGAAACCGGCTGCGCCGGCGTCGTCCAGGCAACCGCGGCGCACAGGGCGGCGAAAGCGGCGAACATCCAGGACCACGCGGCCACCTGCTCGCCCGAGGTGAAGATTGGTTCGACCGCGAAAGGGTAGCCGAGCAGCGCGATCAGCGAAGCGAGGTTCGACACGGCGAACAGGGGATACGGATTGGCCTGGGGCCTCGCGCGCACGTACCAGGCCTGCAGCAGCGGGCTGGTCGAAGCCAGCAGGAAATACGGCAGGCCGACCGTCGCGGCGAGGAGCAGCAGGATGTGGCTGATCGGCTCGACTTCGCCCGAGGGCTTCCACGACTCGGCGGGCGAGATCGGCAGCACCGCTAGCGCTGCGATCAGCAGCACGGTGTGCACAAGGGGTTGCAACTTCCCTTTCACGCGCACGTTCAGGAAATGCGCATAGGCATATCCCGCCAGCAGCAGCGCCTGGAAGAACAGCATGCAGGTCGTCCACACCGCCGCGCTGCCGCCGAACCACGGCAGGATCAGCCGGGCGATCAGCGGCTGAACGAGGAACAGCAGGAACGACGACAGGAAAATCGTACCGGCGTAAAGCACTCTTGCTCGCCTTCTCTTAGACGCGCTTCGCGAGCTCGGCGGCGAGGCCGGTGTATTTGGCGGGAGTGAGGGCGAGCAGGCGCTTCTTCGCCTCGGACGGGATCGGCAGCTTCTTCACGAACTCGGCGAGCTGGCGGCGCTCGAGGCGCTTGCCGCGGGTGATCGCCTTGAGCTTTTCGTAGGCGTCGGGAACGCCATGACGGCGCATCACCTGCTGCACCGCTTCGGCGAGCACTTCCCAGTTCGCCTCCAGGTCGGCCGCGAGCCGCCGACCATCGACCTGCAGCTTGCTCAGGCCCCGCATGCAGGCGGCGTAGGCGAGCAGAGTGTGGCCGAGCGCGGTGCCCACGTTTCGCTGTGCGGTCGAATCGGACAGATCGCGTTGCCAGCGCGATACCGGCAGCTTGTCGGCGAGGTGGCGAAGCAGGGCGTTGGCGACGCCGATGTTGCCCTCGGAGTTCTCGAAGTCGATCGGGTTCACCTTGTGCGGCATGGTCGAAGAGCCGACCTCGCCCTTCTTCGTTTTCTGCGTGAAGTAGCCGAGCGAGATATAGCCCCACAGGTCGCGGTCGAGATCTAGCACCACGGTATTTGCCCGCGTGTACGCGTCGAGCAGCTCGGCGAGCCAGTCGTGCGGTTCGATCTGGGTGGTGTACGGATTGAACCCGAGGCCCAGCCGTTCGACGAAGCGGCGGCAGAAGCGCTCCCAGGCGAATCCCGGGTAGGCGGCGACGTGGGCGTTGTAGTTGCCGACCGCGCCGTTGACCTTGCCGAGCGCCTCGACGCGCGCGATACGCTCGCGCGCGCGCCCAAGGCGATGCGCGAAGTTCGCCAGCTCCTTGCCGAGGGTGGTCGGCGTCGCCGCCTGACCGTGCGTGCGGGAAAGCATCGGTACGCCGGCGTGCTTCCGGGCGAGTTGCTTGAGGACCTCGGTCAGCTGGTCGAGCCGAGGCAGCATGACCTTGGCACGCGCCTGCGACACCATCAGCGCGTACGCGAGGTTGTTGATGTCCTCGGAGGTGCAGGCGAAATGGACGAACTCGAGCGAGCGCTGCGCCTCCTTGCTCTTCGCGAGCTTGGCGCGCAGCCAGTACTCGATGGCCTTGACGTCGTGCTTGGTCTCGGCCTCGATGTTCTTGATGTGCTCGGCATCGCGCTCGGAGAAGTTCTTCACGAGCCCGTCAAAAGCAGCGATGGTGGAGCGTGAAAACGGCTTCAGCTCGCGGATCGCGCGCTCGGCGGCGAGCGCCTGCAGCCAGGCGAGCTCGATGCGCACGCGGTAGCGGATGAGCGCCTGCTCGCTGAAGTACTCGCGGAGGGGATCGGCCGTCCTGGCGTACCGGCCGTCGAGAGGCGACAGCGCGGCGAGCGGCGAAGGCATGGGGCTCTATTATACGGGGCGTGAAGGATTCGCTTTCTCTGGTCGTGCGCGAGGCAAGGTCGTGCCGGCGTTGCGAGAGGCACCTCGCCCCCAATCCGGTGTTCCGCGTCGGCGCCAGCGCCCGCCTGCTGATCGTCGGGCAGGCGCCCGGGCGCCGCGTGCACGACACTGGCATTCCCTGGAACGATCCTTCGGGCGATGTCCTGCGCGACTGGCTGGCGATGGACCGCGAGCTCTTTTACGACACTTCGAGAATCGCGATCGTGCCGGCCGGGCTGTGCTACCCGGGAACCGTCGCCGGCGCCGATCTCCCGCCGCGGCGCGAATGCGCGCCCCTGTGGCAGCCGCGCTTTCGCGCCGCGCTGCCTTGCATCAAGCTTACGCTGCTGGTCGGAAGCTATGCGCAAGCTTTTTATCTTGAAAAGAGAATGAAACCCACTCTGGGTGAAACCGTGCGCTCTTACCGCGACTACCTGCCGCAGTTCTTCCCGCTGCCGCATCCGAGCTGGCGCAACAAGCGCTGGCTGCGAAACAATCCGTGGTTTGCGAAAGAGGTCCTGCCCGCCTTACGCAAACGCATCCGGGCGTTATAATCCGCGCGCTCCATGAAGCTCCTTTCCTCGCTAGCCAGCCCCTATACGCGCAAAGTGCGCATCGTCCTCGCAGAGAAGAAGGTCGAGTGCGAGCTCGAGCCGGTGGACGTGGTGCCGGTCGAGAATCCGGTCAACCCGCACAACCCCCTGGGCAAGATCCCGACGCTGATCCTCGACGACGGCACCGCGCTGTACGATTCGCGCGTCATCGTCGAGTTCCTCGACGCCGTCTCGCCGATCGGCCGGCTGATCCCCGACCAGATCCGCGACCGCGTGGCGGTGCGCCGCTGGGAGGCGCTCGCCGACGGCGTGACCGACGCCGGCATCCTGGTGCGCTACGAGTCGCTGCGCGACAAGAAGGAGCGCAGCCAGGCCTGGACCGACAAGCAGCTCGCGCGGATGCGCCGCGGGATGAAGCAACTCGAGACCGAGCTGGCCGAGCGCGATTGGTGTCACACCGGCCGCTATTCGCTCGCCGACATCGCGCTCGGCTGCTGCGTCGGCTGGCTCGGTTTTCGCAGGCCGGGCGATGTCGACTGGCTGGCCAGGTATCCGACTTTGGCGCGGCACTATGGCAAATTGATGGAGCGGCCGGCTTTCGCCGACACGGTTCCCCAGGCGCCTAAGTAATCACGCCGCCGCCGAGGCAGACCTCGCCGTCGTAAAGCACCACCGACTGTCCGGGCGTCACCGCCCATTGCGGCGCGGCGAAGTCGACGCGGATCTCGCTGTGCAGCACTCGCGACAGCCGGCACGCCGCATCCGCCTGCCGATAGCGCGTCTTCGCCGTGTGGCCTGAGCGCTCCTCTGGCGCAACGCCGCCGATCCAGCTCGTGTCCTGCGCTGCCAGCGAATTCTTCAGAAGCAGCGGATGGTCGTGGCCGCGCACGACGACGAGCCTGTTCGATTCGAGGTCCTTCCGCGCGACATACCACGCCTCGCCCGGGCCTCCCAGGCCGATGCCCTTGCGTTGACCGATCGTATAGAACGCGAGGCCGACGTGCTCGCCGATCGTCCTTCCCGCTTCGTCGATTATCGGCCCGGGCGCCTTCGGCAGATACTTGCCGAGAAACTCGCGAAATGGCCGCTCGCCGATGAAGCAGATTCCGGTGGAATCCTTCTTGGCGTGGTTCGGCAAGCCCTGCTCGAGCGCCATGCGCCGCACGGCGGATTTCTTCATGTCCCCGATCGGAAACATCACGCGCGAAAGCTGCTCCTGGTTCAGGCGGTGCAGGAAGTAGCTTTGGTCCTTCGCAGCGTCTTTCCCCTTGAGTAGACGAACCGCGCTCCCTGAAACGTCCAATCTTGCATAGTGCCCAGTCGCGATCTTCGCCGCGCCCAGGCGCATGGCGTGGTCGAGAAAGGCCTTGAACTTGATCTCGGCGTTGCACAGCACGTCGGGGTTGGGGGTGCGCCCGGCGGCGTACTCGCGCAGGAACTGCGAGAACACGCGGTCCTTGTACTCGGCGGCGAAGTTGACCGCCTCGAGCTCGATGCCGATCACCTCTGCGGCCGCGGCCGCATCGACCAGGTCTTCCCGCGTGGAGCAGTACTCGTCGCGGTCGTCGTCCTCCCAGTTCTTCATGAACAGGCCGATCACGTCGTGGCCCTGCCGCTTGAGGAGCAGCGCCGCCACCGAGGAGTCGACCCCGCCCGACATGCCGACGACGATCTTCACGCGAACTCCGTGGACAGCAGCTCTAGCGGAAAATTGCGCCCGGCGAGGAAGTCATCGACGCATTTTTGCACCAACGGCGAGCGGTGCTCGGCGCGGCGCGCGGCGAGCTCTGCCGGCGTAAGCCAGTGCAGCGCGAGGATCTGCTTATCCAGGCGCCTGCCGGCGTCCTCGCCGGAGAGCTTGCCGCGGAAGCAGAAGCGCAGAAAGGTCACGTCCTTCGGGCGATAGTGCCAGCGATACACGCCGACCAGGCCGGTCGGCTCGAGGCGGTGCGCGGTCTCCTCGAGCACCTCGCGCGCGCAGGCCTCGACCAGCGTCTCGCCCGGATCGAGGTGTCCGGCAGGCTGATTGAGCACCCTGCGGCCGTCAATGACCTCCTCGACGAGCAGGAACTTACCCTGGCGCTCGATGACGGCGGCGACCGTCACCGACGGCTTCCACCGGCTCATGCCGCTTTTTTTGTGTTTTTGCGGATGAAGTCCGCCATGCGCTCGACGCCGCGCTCGATCGCCTGCTTCGATGCAGCATAGGAAAAGCGCAGGTGTTGGCCCTCGCCCGGCACCCGCGTGCCGAAGTGGATGTCGGCGAGCACCGCTACGCCCGCGTCGTGCAGCAGGCGCTTGCGGAACTCCTCGGAATCGGCCGCGCCGACGCGGCGGCAGGCCTCGGTGACGTTGGGCCAGACGTAGAACGCGCCGGCCGGCACCTGGCACTTAACGCCCGGGACCTCGTTGAGCAAACCCACGATGAAATCTCTTCTTTCCAAAAAACTTTTCCTCATCGCCGCAGCCGCTTCCTGCGGGCCGTTGATCGCCTCGAGCGCCGCCCACTGGCTGATCTGCGAGGCGCACGACTCGGTGTTGGTGATCCAGCGGGTGAACACCGCGGCAAGCGCCGGATTTGACGTGAAGCCGATGCGCCAGCCGGTCATCGCCCAGGTCTTCGATGCTCCGTCGGAGATGATGGTGCGCTCGTACATCCCTGGCACCTGCGCGATGGAGAAGAATTCATCTGAAAAAACCAATCGAGAATAAATCTCGTCGGCGTAGACCCACACCTGGGGGTGCTTCTTGAGGATTTCGCTTATCTGCTCGAGCTCTTTCCTGGACAGGCAGCCGCCGGTCGGGTTATGCGGGTAATTCAGGATCAGCAACCGGGTCTTCTTCGTGATGAGCCGTTCCAGCTCGGTCGGGTCGAAGGAAAAGCCCTTGTTCTCGTGCAGGTGGATGGGCACGGGACGCGCGCCGTTCGCGACGATCTGCGACTCGTAGATCGGGAATCCGGGGTTGGGGTAGATCACCTCGTCGCCCGCGCCGTAATCGGTGGTCGAAAGGATGCTGTAGGCGATGAACGGCTTTGCGCCCGCGCCGACCACCACGTCCTCGGGGCGGATGGGCAGACCGCCGCGCACGCGCGCGAGATAGCCAGCGGCCGCGTCCCTTAACTCGTCTATTCCGGCCGAGGGCGTGTAGCCGTGCTTGCCGGCCTTGATGGCGCGGATCGCGGCCTCCTGCACGTTCTGCGGCGCCGGGAAGTCGGGCTGGCCGATGCAGAAGCTGATGATGTCCTTGCCCTGGCGCGCCAGCGCGTTCACCTCCGCGAGCACGACGAAGGCGTTTTCGGTGCCAAGGCCGGCGGCGCGGCGGCTGATGTCAGGCATGGAGAGTCTCTAGAAAATCCGTATTATGCCGTCCCATGCTCGTAAACTGCGTCGCGTACCAGGACGGCCGCAAGCTCGGCGACATCGATCCGAAGCAGATCAGCGAGTACATCGCACGTCCCGGCACCTTCGTGTGGGTAGCGCTGAAGGACGCTTCGGCCACCGAGATGGAGCAGATGCGCGAGGAGTTCGGCTTGCACGAGCTCGCGGTAGAGGACGCCCAGCACGGCCACCAACGGCCAAAGATCGAGGAATACGGCGATTCGCTGTTCGTAGTGCTGCACACGGTGGAGGTCGCCGGCGACGAGCTGAAGGTCGGCGAGGTCGACATCTTCGTCGGCCGAAACTACGTCCTGTCGGTCCGCCAGCGCAGCGAGCAGGGCTTCCAGGCCGTGCGCACGCGCGCCGAACACGAGCCCGAGCTGCTCAAGCAGGGGTCGGGCTATGTGCTGTATGCGCTCATGGACACGGTGGTCGACCGGTACTTCCCGGTGCTCGACGCAGTGGAGACCGATCTCGAGACGATCGAGGAAAAGCTGTTCACGCCCGGCACCAAGCCGCGGGAGAACATCGAGGCGCTCTACTACGTGAAGCAGAAGCTCACCACCCTGAAGCACGCTGCCGGTCCGCTGCTCGACGGTGCGGGGCGCCTCTTCGGCGGTCGCGTCCCGGGAGTCTGCAGCGGCTTGGGCGAGTACTTCCGCGACGTCTCGGATCACCTGGTGCGCCTCAACCAGTCGCTCGACGCTCTGCGCGACACGGTGGCGACCGCCATCCAGGTCAACCTCGCCATGATCACCATCGGCGAGAGCGAGGTCACCAAGCGCCTCGCCGGCTACGCCGCTCTGGTGGCGGTGCCGACCATGATCGCCGGTGTGTACGGCATGAACTTCGAGCACATGCCCGAGTTGAAGTGGACCTTCGGCTACCCGCTCGCCGTCGCGCTGATGGTGGCGATCGACGCCTGGCTGTTCTTCCGCTTCCGCAAGGCCGGCTGGCTCTAGCCGAAGCGCAATTCGGCGCGCACCACGTCCCAGACCACGGCGACCCGGTTTTCCTTTCGCTCTATCAGGCCGAGCTCGATCAGGCGCGCGACGTCGGTGTGCACGTTCTTGTAATCGCGCTCCAGGCGCCTCGCGAGCTCGTAGATCGAGCTCGGCCCCTCCGCGCGCAGCTTTTCCAGCAGCGACCAGCGCGCCGGCGTCAGCGTCTTGGTCAGTAGCGGAAGATCTCCCAAGGCCAGGATATTCAACCTCTGCATTGCACGGCCTTCCGCAGTGCGGTTCCATGCCGCCTCGAAGCGGTCGAGCGCGTCCGCGGCCGGGCCCACTCGCAGCTCGAGCGTTCTAGCCAAGGCTGCCTCCCGCCGCCTGGATATCGCGCTCGAAGTCGTAGCGCAGCTGCTCCACCGACCTGAACTCGTACGGCAGCCGGCGCCCGCGCACCGTGCGGCGCCCGTCCGCGTATTCGACCAGGTCGCCGAGGCGCAGGCGGTAACGCAGGTCGTCGTGGAATTCGACTTCCAAGATCCGATCCCCCAGAAGGACGCGCTCGTGTAGCAGAATCATATGGCTTAGGATACCATAGCCGCAGTGCGGTAAAATCCGCCCGTGAAGGACTTTTTCAACCTCTACCGCCACGGCTTCGCCCGCATGGCGGTGGCTACGCCGCTGCTGCGCGTGGCGGATCCCGAGTACAACCTTGCCGCGACGCTCGAGCTCCTGCAGCGCGCCGCGCGCGAAAAGGTCGCGCTCGTGGTGTTTCCCGAGCTCGGTCTCGCCGCCTACACCTCCGACGATCTGTTTCATCAGCAGGCACTGATCGACGCCGCCGAGAATGCGCTCGCCCAGCTGCTGAAGCGCAGCGCCAGACTGCCGCTCGCCGCGCTGGTCGGCCTGCCGGTGGCGCTCGAAGGGCGGCTCTACAACTGCGCGGCGCTCGTCTGCCGCGGCCGCCTGGTGGGCGTGGTGCCCAAGACCTACCTGCCGAATTACCGCGAGTTCTACGAAGCGCGTCAGTTCACGCCCGGAGACGCAGCGCGGCAGACTGAGATCCGGCTCGCCGGGCAAAGCGCGCCCTTCGGCACCGGCCTGCTTTTCCGCCTCGCCGAGCAGCCGCAGCTCGTTCTGCATGTCGAGATCTGCGAGGACCTCTGGGTGCCCGCGCCGCCATCCTCGTTCGCCGCCATGGCCGGCGCCACGGTGATCGCCAACCTTTCGGCTTCGAACATCACCGTCGGCAAGGACGGCTACCGGCGCCAGCTTGCGAGCAACCAGTCGGCGCGCTGCCTCGCCGCCTATCTCTACAGCGCCGCCGGCCAGGGCGAGTCGAGCACCGACCTCGCCTGGGACGGCCACGCCATGATCTACGAGAACGGCACGCTGGTCGCGGAGTCGCGGCGCTTCGCCGAGGAGCCGCAGCTCGCGGTCGCCGACGTCGACCTCGGCCGGCTCCTCGCCGATCGCATGCGGCAGAATACCTTCGGCGCATCTGCGCTGCGCCACTCCGGCGAGGTCGCGCGTTTTCGCACCGTCGAGCTCTCGCTGCCGCTTCCGGCGGGCAAGCTGCCGCTGCAGCGGCGCATCGAGCCCTTCCCCTACGTCCCCAGCGACACCGCCGACCGGAGCCTCCGCTGCGAGGAGGTGTACCGAATCCAGGTGCAGGGTCTCGTCACCCGGATGCGCGCCACCGGCACGCAGAAGCTGATCATCGGCGTCTCGGGTGGACTAGATTCGACGCAAGCGCTTCTCGTGTGCGCGCGCGATGGACCAGCTCAAGCTGCCCCGGCGCAACATCCTTGCCTTCACCCTGCCCGGCTTCGCCACCAGCACGCGCACGCGCAACCAGGCCTGGCAGCTGATGCGCGCGGTCGGCGCTAGCGCCGAGGAGATCGACATCAAGCCCTCGTGCATGCAACTCCTGAAGGACCTCGGCCATCCCTTCGCCAAGGGCAGGAAGGTCTACGACATCACCTTCGAGAACGTGCAGGCCGGCGAGCGCACCAACCACCTCTTTCGCCTCGCCAACTTCCACGGCGGCTTCGTCGTAGGCACCGGGGACCTCTCCGAGCTCGCGCTCGGCTGGTCGACCTACGGCGTCGGCGACCACATGTCGCACTACAACGTGAACGCCAGCGTGCCGAAGACCTTGATCCAGTACCTCGTGGGCTGGGTGGCCGAGTCCGACGAGTTCCATGCGGACGTCAAGCGCGCCTTGCGCCGCGTGCTCGAGACCGAAATCAGCCCCGAGCTCGTCCCCGGCAAGCAGCGCACCGAGGACATCATCGGCCCCTACGAGCTGCAGGACTTCAACCTGTACTACACCCTGCGCTTCGGCTACACGCCCGAGAAAGTCGCCTTCCTCGCGTGGACGGCGTGGAAGGGCAAGTACCGCCTGGCGGTAATCAAGAAGTGGCTGGGCGTGTTCCTCAAGCGCTTCTTCGAGACCAGCCAGTACAAGCGTAGCGCCATGCCCAACGCGCCAAAGGTCGGCTCCGGCGGCTCCCTCTCTCCGCGCGGCGACTGGCGCGCGCCCTCCGACAGCGTCGCCAACGCCTGGCTCGCTAACCTGAAGAACGTTCCCGATCGCTGAAGAAAAGTAGGGGTATCGTAGAAGACAAAGCGCCGAAGGCCGCGTTACTTACGCATCCACCTATTGAGGCGACATGCACCGCCTATGTCCCTAGAGCTACAGCTATCCCAAACGCTGTCACGTTTGCCCACAGCGGCCACGGCATGGAATATCGAGACGGCACTATCCATCCTAGGCATAGCAATCGGAGCCGCAGGACTAGTCTCGCTGTGGCCTTCCATATCAGCAGAGCCGCTCCCCTTACCCGATCCCGCGCAGCCGTTTTTGGTGCCTTTCAAGGTTACGAATTCCGGCTACCTGCCAATTAAAGACCTGCGAGGCCATTGCTACATCGACAAGATAAGGGTTGGCGACCTCAATGTTGAAAATAGCGTCCTATCCGGTTGGGAGGCTGACTATCTGGCGCGAGGCGAGTCCATGACCATGATGGTTGACCTGATCGACTCCCAGGTTCCGCCAGCGCCGGCGGAAGCGGACATCGCGATCGTGGTGGACTACAAGCCGCTTCTAATGCCATTCGTTTGCCTGCGCGGCATCTCCCGATTCGTCGGCCATCACGAGGCTACATGGCAATGGCTCCAGCAAGCCAGCGCCGAGCTTAAAAGGCGAATCCGCGCAAGCCTCGACAAGCACGCCTGATTGTCCGAAAATGTGCGGGACACCTTGGGGAGGGTGCTTTGGGGAACGACACGATTGGTGTTCAAGCACTGCTACGAGCTGCAGAAATCGTAGGCGGCACGCACGCCTTGGCAAGCCACCTTCGCGTGCCACACCGAAAACTTCTGGATTGGCTAGATGGTCGCGAGCAGGCGCCCTGGGAGGTTTCGTTGCGCGTGGTGGAGATCGTCGTGCCACCTTTGCTCGCCGAGCTGTTCGCGCGGAGCGCAAACGCCTGAGCCGTTGATCGAGCAGGTTGAGGCCGGCCTCGGGGACGACAAGGGATGAAGATCCCTGGCGTCCCGGTCTGGGCAATCCAAACGACAAACTTTGTGAAGTAGGTCCTACGTCGTAACTCGCAGGACTCCATGGACGCGAGTATTTCACCCAACGTCCAACGGCGGGCTCAATCGTAGGAGCAGAACATGATCATCAAGACCGATCGTGTCTATCGACGCACAGAAGCGGGGCTGCGGGCCCTAGGTAGCGAAAAGTCGGTACCCATCTGGTACCGCCGAATCCTCGGCCTAATGGATGGCGAGACGCCTTCCGACGCAGTTCTCGGGAATATGTACCCTTATGCAAGCAGGCAGACTCTGGACTGGCTAGACGAGCTCGAGACGCTGGGATTCACGGAGCTGGTAGCCTTCACCTCATCGCCTTCACCTGACACGACAGGCAATTTCAGCATGCTCTCGATGCGTGCTCAGCAAAGAGCCGCCTAAAGCGGCGGTCGGCGCTGATTCAGAGCTGCCGGGCATACGCAGGCGCAGGGCCGCCGACTGCCAAATTTGTCACGGCGAGAATGTGCGTTATGGCACTCTTGATGTCATCCTCCGGCTTCGTGTTCGATATGCAGCCACGGCTGTCATTTTCTGCAATCGATAATCCGCTCGTGCGCCGTTTCGCCTATCGTCCGCGCATGGACGACGACTCTCTCGAAAAGCTGGCGCAGATCGAAGCGTACGTGCGCTGCGTGCTCAGGCAATACGACCTGGGCACCACGAGAATCAACCTCCTCAACGTTCTCGAAATCACCAAGGCCTTGCGCAAGAAGCTGGGCGACGAGCGGCCGCGGGCCGCGTTCAAGCCAAGCCAGCTCCTGCACTAGCCTTACCAGACCTGGGCCTTGATTCCCCACGCGGTGAGCTGGCGCGACGCACGCGCTTGAAGGCCGAGGGGCACCACGAGGACGAACTCCGCGCCATGCTCCCTGGCATGGCGAGAGAAAAGCTGGCACTGGCGACGCGTGTGCTCCAGCGATAGGGTGTCGGCGGTCTCCACTTCGAAGATGTACTCGGTGAATCCGAGCCAAAGCCAAGCGGTCGCATCCGGCGTGTAGCCTGCGCCGGTCACCGGGCTGAGGATTCTCTCCGGCTTTACCCAGCCGGGAAGGTCGGCGCGCAACTGCTCGAAGCCGTGGTTCGGGCCCTCGAGCACCTGCATGAGAAGCTGCAGGAGATCGTCGTGCGCACGCTTGTTCGCCGCGAGCGCCTGGGCGGACGGCCGCTGGAAGCCCGCGAAGAAGCGCAGACCGGTGCTGATGAGGAAGGGGTCCTGGGTGGCGGCGGGCGCCGGATCGGCGGCAGGGCCCCAAGGTGATTTTTTTGGCTGCAAGGGTCGGCTCCCTCGGGCTGCAAGCCCCCAGATTACCGGCGAGAGCTTCCCGGGCGACCCCCCGTCGCTGCGCGCAAGACTATCACGGCAAACGAGCCGCGGGCCAGCCGAGGGCGCCTAAGGCTACTAAACGGGGGCCTCGGGTCGAGGTTGACACCTAGATGTTGTAGCCCGGTGTGGCGTCGAGCTCACGCGCTGAATTCATCACAAAAACGATCACCGAACGTAAGGTGAGGATCTCGAGGAAGGTGTCGGCGTAGAAGTACTGCAGATAAGCAAGCATCAGCACCGCTGCAACCAGCGGGCAACTTCCTCGCTCGGGTCCTTCTCCACTTCCTGTTGTTGATTCACCGATTCGCCCTCCCTGGCGAAAGCACGCTAGCGTACTTTTTATTTTCAATTTTGTCCGACGTTCGGTCAATGCAAAGGGGGCGACGACCACTACACTACGTTCGCAGGTTTGCATGAACACGCCAGCTCCAAATCAAACGCCGGGAGCATTAGTGCCTCGGTGCCGGCGCGCAACGTGTGGCACTTTGCGGCATGGCCGAAACGGTCCACGTCCGAGCGTTGCACAAGGCGGCGAATCTCCTCGGGGGCGCCGCCGAGCTGAGGCACTACCTTCGGGCCCCTGCCGAGGATCTCATGAGATGGATGGACGGTCAGGCCACGCCGCCGACCCAGGTGTTCCTCAAGGTAGTTGATCTGTTCATTTCTCGCGACGAGCCGCTGGACGATTTGTCCTCTCCGGACGGTCGCCGCGGCGCGGAAAGCTCGCGCCCGCCGGCTGCCGACTGAATTCCCGCAGCAGTGGTCCGCGCTTACCGACCGGGGTGGCGCTCCACATTCTTTACTGTCTCGGGTGCAGCCTGCCCTCGTGCAGATCGAGCACGCGCTCGGCGCGCGCGGCGAGATCGGCATCGTGCGTGACGATGACGAAGGCGGTGCCGCGCGAGGCGGACAGCCGAAGCATGACGTCGAACACCTCGTCGGCAGTGTGCGAGTCGAGATTGCCCGTGGGCTCATCGGCGAGCACCACGGCGGGCTCGGTGACCAGAGCGCGCGCGAAGGCGCAGCGCTGACGCTCGCCGCCCGAGAGCTCGCCCGGCTGGTGCTCGAGCCGCGCGCCCAGGCCGACTTCCGAGAGGATTCTGCTCGCCCGCTCGTGAGCCTGAGCGCGCGTCATGCGGCGGATCCATAGCGGCGTGGCGACGTTCTCTGCGGCAGTAAACTCGGCAAGCAGGTGATGGAACTGGTAGACGAAGCCGAGGGTTTCGTTGCGCACGCGTCCGCGCTCCGCGTCGCCCATCTGACTGAACGCCCGGCCGCGCACGTAGACGGTGCCACCGGTCGGCGCATCGAGACCGCCGAGAAGATGCAGCAGCGTCGACTTGCCTGAGCCCGAGCGGCCCATGATCGCTACGCGCTCGCCGGCGCGCAACTCGAAGTCGACGCCTTGCAGCACCGGCACCGGCGCGGGCCCCTGATAGGTCTTCCTCAGATCGGTGCAGGAAAGTACGACGTCACGAGTACCCTTATTCATACCTGAGGGCCTCGGCGGGGTTGACCCGCGCCGCGCTCCAGCTCGGATAGAGGGTAGCGAGGAAGGACAGCGCGAGCGCCATCGACGCAACCGCGGCGACGTCGTCGAACTGCAGGTCCGATGGCAGGTCCGGGATGAGGTACACGTCCTTCGATAGGAACTTGATCTGGAAGGCGCTCTCGATCGCCGGCACGATGACGTCGATGTTCAGCGCGGTGATGACCCCCAGGACAACGCCGATCAGCGTGCCGACGACCCCGATCACCATGCCCTGCACGATGAATATCTGCATCACCGAGGCGGATTTCGCGCCCATCGTCCTGAGGATGGCGATGTCGGCCTGCTTGTCCTTCACCGCGACCACCAGCGTCGAGATGATGTTGATCGCGGCGACCAGGATGATCAGCGCCAGGATGATGAACATCATGCGCTTCTCGATCTCGACCGCGCGGAAGAAGTTGGCGTGGCTGCGCGTCCAGTCCGAGGCATATGCGTCCTGCGGCAGCTTCGCCAGCAGCTCGCGCGCCACGGTGCGCGCCGCGAAGAGATCATCGAGCTTGAGGCGCACGCCGGTTACGCTCTCCCCCAGCTGGTAGAGCGTCTGCGCGTCGCGCAGATGCACCAGCGCGAGGCCGGCGTCGGCGTCTGTGATGCCGGCCTCGAATACCCCGGCGACGGTGAACTGCTTCAGGCGCGGGATCAACCCCGCCGGGGTCACCAGCCCCTGGGGCGCGATCACCGCGACCTTGTCGCCGGGCAGCACGCCGAGCGCGCGCGCGAGGTCGACGCCGAGCACGATGCCGAACTCGCCCGGGCGCAGTGCTTCGAGGGAGCCGGCGCGCATGTGGCGGCCGAGATCGGCGACGCGATCCTCCTGATCCGGCAGGATGCCGCGGATGATCGCGCCGCGCACCGCCTGCCCAGCCGAGAGCATCGCCTGCGCCTGGACGAACGGCGCCGTGGCGCGCACGCGCGGATGCTGCGCCGCGAGCCCGGCAATGGATTGCCAGTCGTCGAGACGGCTGTCGGCGCCCGAGATCTGCACGTGCGAGGCGACGCCAAGGATGCGCTCGCGCACCTCCTTCTGGAAGCCGTTCATGACCGAGAGAACCACGATCAGCGCCCACACGCCGACCGCGATGCCGATCATCGAGACCAGGGAGTTGATGCCGATAAAGCGGTTGCGGCGCCTGGCGCGGGTATAGCGCAGGCCGACGAGCAGCTCGTATCGCACGATCGCGCGAGAATACTACAATCGCCCACGTGGACGCCGAGACCTCCAAGCTTCTTGCAGGCTTGCTTCGCAAGGAACGCACCGCGCATCTCGGCACGCTGCGCGGCGGCGCGCCGATGGTGTCGATGACCTTATTCATGCCGAGCGCGGACTTCGCCGACTTCTACGTGCACGTCAGCCGTCTCGCCTGGCACACCCAGGACATGCTCCAGGACGCGCGCGTCGCGCTCTCGATCGCAGAGACGGACGACGGCCGCGCCGATCCCTTCACGCTCGCGCGCGTCACCATCCGCGGGAACGCGCTCAACCTGCCGAACGAAGGCGCCGAATGTTCGCGATTGAAGGCCGCGTGGCTGTCTCGCTTCCCCGAGCAGGCGATCAACTTCCAGCTCGCCGATTTCTCGTTCTGGCGCCTCACCCCGCGCGACGCACGCTTCGTCGCCGGCTTCGGGCGCATTCACAATCTTTCCCCCGACGCGCTGCGCAAGGCGGCCGACGCGTGAGGATCTACGGCGTCGACTTCACCTGCGCGCCGCGCAAGGCGAAGCCCATAACGGTGGCCACCGCGCTCCTGAAGGAGCAGGCCCTGCTGGTAGAGGCGATCGAGCGGCTCGAGAGTTTCGCCGCCTTCGAGGTGTTCCTGGCGCGGCCGGGGCCCTGGATCGGCGGCTTCGACTTTCCGTTCGGCATGCCGCAGGAGCTGGTGCGCGATCTGAAGTGGCCTGCCGAGTGGAAGTCGCTAGTGGGGCATTGCGCGGCCATGACCAGGACCGAGCTGCGCGCGGTTCTGGACGACTACAGGGCCTCGAGGCCGATCGGTAACAAATACGCGCACCGTGCGACCGATTACCCGGCGGGCTCGTCGAGCCCGATGAAGCTGGTGAACCCGCCGGTTGCGCTCATGTTCCACGAGGGCGCGCCGCGGCTGCTCGGGGCGGGCGTGCATGTGCCCGCGCTCGCCGACGGCGACCGCGCGCGTGTAGCGCTGGAGGCTTATCCAGGCCTGCTCGCCCGCAAGCAGCTCCGCATCCGCGAGTCGTACAAAAGCGATGCACGCAGCGAACACACGCCGGGCCGCAAAGCCGTGCGCAAAGGGATCCTGCAGGCGCTAAAGGCGGGAAAGCCGTTGGACGTGAAGCTCAAACTGCCGCAGCGCCTCGAGCGCGAAATTCTTTGGGATGGCTCGGGCGACCTGCTCGATGCGCTGATCTGCGCGACGCAGGCCGCGTGGGCGGCGCGGCGGCCGAACTACGGGCTGCCTGCCGAAGGATTGCGCGGCGAGGGCTGGATCGTCTCGGCGTCTGCGCCGAAGTCCTCGAACCTGGGATCGACAGTCACGCCGTCGTAGTAAAACGTGTCGTTTGACCCGGCGACGATGGACCGCCTGAGTTTCGCGGGGTCCAGCGCGCAGACGTAAATCGGCGTGCGAATACCGCCCATGTTGATCCAGCCCAGGAGCGCGCGCGGCTGGCCTTCGATGTAGAACAGCTCGGAAACGCGGCGGGAGGTATCCGTTCCGACTCGATGACGGTGCACTACTTTCAGCCCGAGTCGAGCCGTGGAGCGGTTGTCAGCCATGTCCTCAAGTCATGCAAGTAGCATTCCAGCAGCCCCCTCGACGGGGGGTAGCAGGAACATCTACATAGTCTTTTCGGCCTTCTTCTCGACGGGAACGAGCTGCCAGCCCTTCGAGCGCATGCAGAAGTGCGCAAGGCGCGACTCTTCCATGAAGCGGTCGCCGAAGGGGTCGGAGAAGGGCCCGGTCGGCCAGGCGAGAAAGCGCCGGCCGAGGGAATCCTGGAACATCGTCGGGCCGAGCGGAAAGTAATTCCAGGAGTGGATGCCCGCTTCGCGCCAGGCTTCCTGCTGGCAGTCGCGCATATCCTTGTCGAACTGCTCGGGATTGGCATCGGCCTTGACCCACTGCAGCGGAGTGCACGCTGCGAGTAGGAGAGCCAGCGCAAGGGCGGCGAGGAAGCGCATACGCCGGATTAGATTGGTCTGACGGCGGCCGGTTCTCCAAGGCGGCTAGAATCGGCGCGATGCTGATCGTCTATGGCATGAGCGATTCTGGTAACTGCTACAAGGTGAAGCTCGCCCTGGAGCAGCTCGCCCTTGCGTACCGCTGGATCGAGGTCGACCCGAACAAGGGCGAGACGCAGCGCGCCGAGTTCCTGGCGCGCAACCCCAACGGCAAGGTGCCCACCCTCGGCCTCGAGGACGGCGCCTTCCTGCCGGAATCGAATGCCATCCTTAACTACCTCGCGGAGGGCACGCCGCTCCTGCCGCGCGAGCGCCTCGAGCGGGCGCGCGTGCTGCAATGGATGTTCTTCGAGCAGTACAGCCACGAGCCCTATGTCGCCGTGGCGCGCTCGGTCATGCGCTACACGGCGCCCCACTCGCCGGAACGCGCCAACCTGCCGCGCCTGCACGAGCGCGGCAACAAGGCCCTGCGCGTCATGGACCAGCATCTGCAGAAGGAGCCGTTTTTCGCCGCCGGGCGCTACACCATCGCCGACATCTCGCTCTACGCCTACACGCACTGCGCCGGCGACGGGGGCTTCGACCTTGAACGCTACCCGGCGCTCGACGCCTGGCTCGCTCGGGTGAAATCGCAGCCGCGCCACATCCCGCTGGCGGCATGACCGGCGCCGGCCTGTCCCAGGCCGGGCTTGCTCCGTTGCGGTAGCATACTGGACGGATATCCATGCTTGGCGACGCCCCCCTGGCGATTGTGGACCTCGAAACGACCGGCACGCGCCCCGCGCTCGACCGCGTCACCGAGATCGCCGTGATCGAGGTGCAGGGCTTCGAGGTCACCGGTGAGTGGTCGACGCTGGTGAACCCCGGCGTCCCCGTACCCTCGGAGATCCAGGCCCTGACCGGGATCACGCAGCAGATGGTCGAGGACGCGCCGCGCTTCGCAGACCTGGCCGAAGGCCTCCACGAGCGCCTCGAGGGCCGCATATTCATCGCGCACAACGCGCGCTTCGACTACGGCTTTCTGCGCCACGAGTTCGAGCGCGCGGGAATCCGCTTCCACGCCAAGACCCTCTGCAGCGTGCGGCTCTCGCGCCGCCTCTACGCCGGCGAGGGGCGCCACGACCTCGACAGCGTGATCGCGCGCCACGGCATCGCCTGCAGCGCGCGGCACCGCGCCATGGGCGACGCCGACGCGCTGTGGCAGTTCCTGCGCATCGCGGCCCGCGAGCACGGCGAGGAGATCGTGGCGGTGGCCGCGCGCCAGATCGCGCGCCAGCCGACGCTGCCGCCGCATCTGGATGCGTCGGCGATCGACGCAATCCCCGAGGCGCCCGGCGTGTATCTCTTTTACGGCGAGGGCGCGGCGCCACTCTATATCGGCAAGAGCCGGACGATGCGCTCGCGGGTATTGGCGCACTTCTACTCCGACATCCGCTCCGAGCGTGGCCTGCAGCTCGCGCGCGAGGTGCGGCGCATCGATTGGCAGCGCACCGCCGGCGAGCTCGGCGCGCTGCTGCGCGAGGCCCGCCTGGTGAAGGAGCTCGACCCGGTCTACAACCGGCAGCTGCGCCGGCCGCATCAGCTTTGCGGCTTCGCGTTCGACGGCAAGCGCTTGCGGCTGGCGCAAGCCGACGAGATCGACGCGAACACGCTGCCCTTCGTCTATGGTCTGTTCCGCACCCGGGCCGCGGCGATGCAGGCGCTGCGCGCGCTCGCCGACGAGCATCGCCTCTGCCTGCAAACGCTCGGCTTCGACATTACGCGGCAAGGCAGCTGCTTGCGCCACCAGACCGGGCGCTGCGCCGGCGTGTGCGCGTCCCGCGAAAGCATCCACGTGCATCACGGGCGCGTCGCGGCAGCGCTCGCCGGGCTGAAGGCCGCGGACTGGCCGCATCGCGGTCCGCTCGGCATCGTGGAAACCGACCGCGCGAGGGAGGCGACCGAGGTGCACGTAGTGGACCGCTGGTGCTACCTTGGCAGCGCGCAGTGCGACGCGGAGCTCGCCGGGCTGCTGCAGTCGAACCGGGAATCGGATCGGCCGCCGCGCTTCGATTATGACCACTACCGCATTCTGGCGCGCCACCTCAGCAAGCGCGGCGTGCGGGTTATGGCTCTGGCGGCCCGATGCACTGCGAGCTGATCGTCCCGGGACTGTTCGCCACGCCTGCGGCGGCGCGCGCAGCGTCGCTCGAGATGCTGCTCGCGCGCGGTCGCAGCAGCCAGGGCGAGTCGCAGACGCTGGGGCGCTGGCTGCACGAAGCGTTCGACCTCGGGGACCAGCCGCTCGCCGCGGGCGCCCTGACGCTCGCGGCCGCAGGGCACGGCGACCCGGGCACGGAGTGCTGGGCGCGCGCCGATCCGGTGCACCTTCGCCTGATGCGCGATCGGCTGATCCTGGTGCCAGGGGCTGCGATGTCGATCTCGGGCGATGAGGCCGAAGCGCTGTGCGACGCGCTGAACCGCCACTTCCGCGGCGCGCTCGAGCTGCGGGTGGTCGATCCACAGCGCTGGATCGCGCGCATTACCGACGAGCTCGCGATCGACAGCGAATGCCCGCTCGAGCTCGCCGGACGCGACGTCGACCTGAGCCTTCCCGGGCGCGCCACGCGCTCGCACCAACTGCTCAACGAAGCCCAGATGCTGCTGCACGCACACCCGGTCAACGAGGCGCGCGAAGCACGCGGCGAGCCGGCGCTGAACAGCATCTGGCTGTGGGGCGTTGGCCGCGCGCCGCGCGTGGGACGCGCGCGCTGGCAATCGGTCGCCGCCGACGACCCCCTACCGCTCGGCCTGGCCCGCCTCGCCGGCGCGCGCTACCGGCCACTGCCTCCTTCGGCGAGCGAGTGGCTCGCGCGCTCGCCAGACGACGGCAAGCATCTCCTCGTGCTCGACGCGCTGCGCACGCCGCTCGCGTTGTCGCTCGACGCCGAGGCGCGCGAGTCGCTCGCCGCGCTCGAGCGCGACTGGTTCGCGCCGCTGCTCGCAGCGCTGCGCGCCGGGCGTGTCGGCATGGTGACAGTCCATGTTCCGGACGCCGCGGGCGGGCCCTCCTACGAAACCATCCGCGGCGACTTGCGCCGCTTCTGGCGCCGGCCTAGAGCGCTAGCGCGATACTTGTGACACTCGAGCTCGTATGAAGATCGTCGAGCGGGCCTACTCCGAAGTCCATAGACAGAGGCTGGTCTATGAAGGAATTCACCCCGTCCTCGCGCGTATCTACGCCGGGCGCCGCATCCGCTCGGCCACCGAGCTCAAGTACGACCCGGCGGGGCTGCTGGCGCCGAAGCTCCTGAAGAGCATCGAGGGCGCGGCCGTGCTGCTTGCCGACGCCATCGGAGGCGGCAAGCGGCTGCTCATAGTCGCCGACTACGACGCCGACGGAGCCACCGCCTGCGCTGTTGGCCTGCGCGCGTTGCGCCAGTTCGGCGCGACCGTCGACTACCTGGTCCCCGACCGCTTCAAGCTCGGCTATGGGCTCTCACCCGAGCTGGTCGACCTGGCAGCGCAACGCAAGCCCGACATCCTCATCACGGTCGACAACGGCATCGCCAGCGTGGACGGCGTGGCGCGCGCCAGCGCGCGAGGCATCGCCACGCTGATCACCGACCATCATCTGCCGGGGGACGAGCTGCCGCAGGCCGCCTGCATCGTCAATCCGAATCAGCCCGGTTGCGATTTTCCGTCAAAGGCGCTGGCCGGGGTCGGGGTGATGTTTTACGTCATGCTGGCGTTGCGGGCAGAGCTAAGGAAAAGAAATCATTTCCCGCACGGGGAACCGAATCTGGGGAGCCTTACCGACCTCGTCGCCCTGGGCACGATCGCCGACGTCGTGCCGCTCGATGCCAACAATCGCAACCTCGTGTCGCAGGGGCTGAAGCGCCTGCGCGCGGGCCACGGTCAGCCGGGAATCGCGGCGTTGCTGCGGGTGGCGGGCCGGGTGGTCGAGGAGGCGTCGAGCTTCGACCTGGGCTTCGTCGTCGGGCCGCGCCTCAACGCGGCGGGCCGGCTCGCCGACATGAGCCTGGGCATCGAATGCCTGGTCACCGACGACGAGGCGCGCGCGTTCAACTGCGCGCAGGAGCTCGACCGGCTAAACCGCGAGCGGCGCAAGATCGAGGCGGGCATGCTGGAGCAAGCGCTGAAAGCTCTCGACGGACTTTCTTCCACCGGATCGACTTTTTTCAAGACCGACTGGCATGAAGGCGTCGTCGGCATCGTGGCGTCCCGGCTGAAGGACCGGATCCACCGGCCTGTTGTGTGCTTCGCCCGCGCCGCGGAAGGCGGGCTGCTGAAAGGCTCGGGGCGCTCGATCGCAAGCCTGCACCTGCGCGACTGCCTGGACCTCGTCGCCAAGCGCGCGCCCGGCGTGATCCTGCGCTTCGGCGGCCACGCCCAGGCCGCCGGACTGACCATCGCCGAGAGCGATTACGCGCGCTTCGCCGAGACCTTCGAGCGCACCGTCGAGGATCTACTGCCCGCCGAGTCGCGGCTGCACACGGTCGAGACCGACGGCAGCCTCGAGTCCTTGCACTGCACGCTGCACGTGGCGCACATGCTGGAGGCCGAGATCTGGGGCCAGGGTTTTCCGCAGCCCGTTTTCTGCGATACTTTCCGCGTGGAAAGCCAGCGCGTGGTCGGCGAGCGGCACCTGAAGCTCAGGCTGCTGAAAGACGGCCGCAGGATCGAGGCGATGCGTTTCGGGGCCCTCGATCCCCTGCCGCCGACGGTTCGCGCAGCTTACCGCCTTGCCGTGAACGAGTTCAACGGCCTGAAGACTATCCAACTCAACGTGGAGCATTTCGAATCATGATGCGCGCTCTTGCTTTTGCCGGATTTCTGTTTTCCTTCGGATCCTTTGCTGAGGATCTGCAACCCGTCAAAGACGCAGGGCCCTATGTGCCCTCGCCGCAGAGCGTGGTATCGGACATGCTGCGCTACGCCGAGGTCGGCCCGCACGATTACCTGATCGACCTCGGCTCGGGCGACGGGCGCATCGTGCTCACCGCGGCCAAGGTGTTCGGCGCACGGGGCTTCGGCGTGGAGATCAAGGACGATCTGGTCAAGCGCTCGAACGAAGCGGCGAAGCAGGAAGGCGTCGCCGACCGCGTCCGATTCATGAAGCAGGATCTGTTCAAGACCGATCTTTCGCAGGCCAGCGTGATCACGATGTACCTGCTGCCGGACACGGTGAACCTCCTCAAGGACAAGTTCCTCGCCGAGCTCAAGCCCGGCACGCGCATCGTGTCGCACGACTATCCGCTCACCGGCTGGATCCCCGAGAAGTACGTGCAGATGGACCTAGAGGACAAGGTGCAGATCAGCGGCGTCACCACCACCCTCATCTATCTCTATGTGGTGCCGGCGAAGGTTGCCGGGCGCTGGAGCGCGACCATGCCGCCCGCGGTCAGCCGGCAGCCCGCGACCCTGCAGCTGCGCCAGCAGCTTACGCGCGTCTCGGGCAGCGCCCGGCTCGACGGCAAGGACATCCCGCTCGAGGACGTGAAGCTGCGCGGCGACCAGATCAGCTTCAAGCTCTCCGGCCGCCGCGGCGCCTTTAGCGGGCAGGTGAAGGGCAACAGTATCGAGGGCACGGTCGACGGCAAATCGCCGTGGAGCGCCAGCCTGGGCGGATGAAGATCCGCATCACGGCAGGGAAGGTCAGGCTGGAAGTGCACCTTGCCGACACGCCTACCTCCAAAGCGATTCTCGATGCGCTGCCTTTCGAGTCGCGCGCGCAGATTTGGGGCGAAGAGGTCTATTTCACCACCCCGGTGAATGCCAGGCTCGAGCCCGACGCGAGGCAGGTAGTCGAGCCCGGAACGGTGTGCTTCTGGACCGAGGGCGACGCGCTCGCGCTGCCCTTCGGCCGCACACCGATATCGACCGACGAGCGGCCCAAGCTGGCAAGCCCTTGCAATGTCCTGGGGCAGATCGTCGGGTCCCCCCGGGAACTGGCGAAAGTGCGCCCCGGCGACAAGGTCGAAGTCGAGAAAGCCTGATGCAGCGCAAGCGTGTAAATTCTTCCAAGGTGCGCTCGGTCGGCTACGACGAGAAGACGCGCACCCTCGAGGTCGAGATGTCCAATGGGCAGGTGTTTCAATACGGCGGCGTCTATCCCGAGGTGTACCGCGCCTTCATGGCGGCGCCGAACCCGACCACGTTTTTCGACGACAAGATCGCCGACGACTACGCCGCGAAGCGCGTCTGACGGCGTAAAATAGCAGGCAAGAAAAGGGAGGGACCATGCGCGTTGCCGTGCTTGGTTTGCTGTTGATCGTGAATCCGGCATTTGCAGCCCCGGCCGCGCCATTGCGGGAAGTGAAGTCCGTGGAGGTGGTGAGTCTGCGCTCGATTGCCGGCTGGCTCAGGCAGCACGGTGCCAACGGCTACCTCGGCGCTGACGTCGCCGACGCCATGGGCATCGCGCGCAACGAGGACGGCAGCGCCCTTGAGGCGAAGCAGCGCGGCTTCCGCAACGACCAAGTGCTGCGCATCGCGCAGATCCTAGCCGACGACAAGCGCGACTACGTGTTGTTCATG
>DASQGB010000082.1:0-1857 GCA_035632815.1 Burkholderiales bacterium
TCGCCGGCCTTCAGACGCAGCGTTTCCTCAATCGAGATTAGCGCCGTCAGGCCAGTCAGCGCGATCGCTGCGCACTGCACGTGGCTCAGGCTTTCCGGCTTCCGCGCCACGATCTCCTGCCGGATCGCGATCTTCTCCGCGTACGCCCCTTCGCGCGGCACCTCGCACACGCCGAACACCGCGTCGCCGACCTTGAAATCGCTCGCGCCCTTGCCGAGCGCAGCGACTACACCCGAAAAGTCCCTGCCCGGCACATGGGGGAACTGGATCTGGGCTCCATATTGCCCCGCGCGCATCTTCCAGTCGGCCGCATTGACGCTCGCCGCGTGGATGTCGACCACCACTTCGCCGGCGACCGGCGCCGGATCCGGCAAGTCCCCGTATTCGAGCACCTCGGGGCCGCCATACTTACGGAAGAAGCAGGCTTTCACGTCGGTCCATCCTATCAGCGCTGCCACTCACGCCAGCCGCGTAGCACCGGAAAGTAGAGGCCAAGGCGAGCCTTGTCGAACCCTGCGGCATAGGCGTTGAGCTGAGATTCGTAGCGCGCGCGTTGCTCATCGAGAAACTGCTCGAGCCCTCCACCTTCATGACGGCTGGTCTTGAAGTCGACGATCCACCGCTCGCCGGCTGCGTCGCGGAAAAGGCGATCGATCACGTAGCTGCGCACGCCGTCCTTGCCTCGCGTGCGGAGGCGGTGTTCGCTACTAGCTTCGGGATGTGCGCCGAGCAGCCAGCGCCCTCTCTCATCGACAAGAGCGTTCTTCAATGCGGCCGCAACGAGCTCCGCGGCGCCCTTGGAATGGGCGCGCTGGATTCCGCGGCGCTCAAGGTCCCTGCGGAGGAGCCCGCTTAGCGCATCCACGCGTTTTGCGTCCCACCCGCGCATTTCGTTATCGGCAATGCGCTGCAGCCAGTGGTGAACCACCGTTCCCACATGCCGCGCCGTTTCACCCGCCCACGAGAATTCGATCTCCTCGTCCTCGTGCCCTTCCGGCGACGCTGTCCATCGCACTGACTCGGGCAATGACGGCGCTCGGAAGCCGCGTGCCAAGCGATTCACCAAATAGATCTCCTCGGCACGGTCCGTCTCCTCTTCGGCGGCTGTTCCTTCGGCCTGGAAATGCCCGCCGGCCACCGCCCAAGCACGCGCAAGCAACGACCGCGCGACCGGCCGCTTGAGCTCGCCGTCCTTGTCGCAGCCTAGGCACGCTAGGAGGTGCAGGCGGTTCTCGGCGCGGGTGGCGGCTACATATAGGAGGCGCGAGGACTCGACGTCTTCGGCGTCGGCGTTGAGGTCGCGGAGGTAGCGGTAGGTGGGATCGGTTTCGGCGCCGGTGGGTTTGATGGGGGCGAGAAGCAACCCCCCAGAGGGAAACCCCCCGCTCGCCGTTGGCTCGCTTCCCCCCTTAACAGGGGGGCGAGGCGAAACCATCTCGTGGAAAAGGAGCAGGTCCGAATCTCCGCCACCAGGGCCGGAATCCAGGCCCGGGACGATCACGGTGCCGAACTCGAGGCCCTTGGCCTTGTGGATGGTCATGATCTGCAGGTCGGCGTCGGTGGCGTCGACGTCGGGGAGCGCATAGAGGCGCTCGAGGCTATCGCGAAGGACGGCGGGGTCGGTGATGGGGCCGTGCTCTTCGAGCTTCTCCAATTCGTCCAGGTAGCGCTCGGCATCCTCGAGCTCGGTCTTATCCGCGACGCAGGCGGGGCCGGCGAGGGCGAGCCAGACGCCTTCGACGCGCTCGCGCAGGCTGCCGCGGCTGCGGTTGGCGATCGCGGGGGCGAGGATGCGGGTGAAGTCGGCGAGGAAGAGGTCGTCCTTGATCAGCTCCCAGATGGTCTTGTAACGCTCGG
>DASQGB010000083.1:0-2556 GCA_035632815.1 Burkholderiales bacterium
TCGACGTCGACCACCCCGGCAAGGATTCCTACCGCCACCGGCACGCCGGGGCGGGCGAGATCCTCGTCACTTCCTCACGACGTTGGGTGCTGATGCACGAGCTGCGCGGTGCGCCCGAGCCGGCGTTCGAGGAGCAGGTGAGGCGCCTGTCGCCCTGCGACCTGCTGCTCGTCGAGGGCTTCAAGCACGCGCCGATTGCCAAGCTCGAGGTGTGGCGCGCGCAGACCGGCGAGCCGCTCCTGCACCCGAACGACCCGCACATCGTGGCCATCGCGACCGACGCCCGGCTGGAGACTTCGCTGCCGCTGCTCGATCTGAACGACGACGCGGCGATCGCTTCGTTCATCGTCAAGAAGCTCGAGCTGAAATGAACCAGGGCCTGCTCTCGGTCGACGAGGCGCTCGAGCGCATGCTGTCGCGCGCCAAGGCGGTCGCCGAGATCGACGAGGTGCCGGCGCTCGAGGCGACGAACCGCGTCCTCGCGCGCGCGCAACGCTCGACCATGGACGTCCCGCCCATGGACAACAGCGCGATGGACGGTTTTGCCGTGCGCGTTGGCGATGGAGCACGGCTTCGTATTACCCAGAAAATCATGGCAGGCTCGGTTGGGACAAAGCTCGAGCCTGGCGCTGCGGCTCGCATCTTCACCGGAGCACCGATCCCGCCGGGTGCCGACGCGGTAGTGATGCAGGAGCATTGCGAAGGCGAAGGTGAATTCGTCTCTATAAAAATAAACCCGAAGCCAGGGCAATGGATCCGGCGCGCCGGCAGCGACGTGAAGAAAGGCGACGCGATCCTGCCGGCGGGAAAGCGGCTGCTGCCGCAGGACACGGGCCTCGCGGCCTCGGTGGGCATCAAGGTCTTGCCGGTTTTCAGGAAAATTCGATTGGGCTTGTTCTTCACCGGGGATGAGCTGGTCATGCCGGGCGAGCCGCTGCCGCCGGGGCGCATCTACAACTCCAACCGCTTCACGCTGCGCGGCCTCGGCGATATTTTCGGCTGCGAGCTGCGCGACTACGGCATCGTGCCCGACAGCCTCGAGGCGACCCGCGCGGTCCTGCGCCGCGCCGCGACCGAGTGCGACCTGATCGTCACCTCGGGCGGCGTATCGGTAGGCGACGCCGACTACGTGAAGCCGGCGGTGGAGGCCGAGGGCGAGCTGCTCATGTGGCGCATCGCCATGAAGCCCGGGCGACCCCTTGCCTTTGGAAGGGTAGGAACCGCCTTCTTTATCGGTCTGCCCGGCAACCCGGTGTCGAGCTTCGTCACCTTCCTTGTTTTCGTCCGGCCGTTCCTCCTGAAAACCCAAGGAATGAACGAGGTAAATCCAAGAGGCATTGCTGCGCGTGCAGATTTCGAATGGCCTGACCCCGACCCGCGGCGCGAATTCCTGCGCGTAAAATGGAACGCGCAGGGCGGCCTGGACCTCTATCCGACGCAGGATTCGGCAGTGCTCACCTCGACGGCCTGGGCCGACGGCCTGGTCGACAACCCCGCAGGCCGTGCGATTGGCGAAGGCGATCTGGTGCGCTTCCTGCCTTATTCGGAGCTATATAGGTGAGACTAGGGTGAAAGATTAGGGTGAAAGTGAAGCTCCTGTTCTTCGCCGGGCTGCGTGAGCAGCTCGGCACCTCGGGCGAGGAGATCGAGCTCCCCGCGGGGGTGACGACCGTCGCCGGCTTGCGCGCTCACCTCCGGGGGCGCGGTGGCGCCTATGAGCTCGCGATGGGAGACAAGAAGCTGCTGCGCGCCGCGGTCAACCAGGACATGGCGGCACCGACCGCGAGGCTGAAGGCGGGCGACGAGGTGGCGTTCTTTCCGCCGGTCACCGGGGGCTGAGATGAAGATCTCGGTGCAACGGGAAGATTTCGATCTCGGTTCTGAAGTCAGGGACCTTTCAAAAAGCACGCGTATCGGTGCGATCGCAAGCTTCGTCGGCGTGGTGCGCGAGGTCGCGATGTCGCTCGAGCACTATCCGGGCATGACGGAGAACTCCATCCGCAAGATTGCCGAGGAGGCGGCGGCGCGCTGGAAGGTGATGGACTGCACCGTGATCCACCGCTATGGGGATCTCGAGCCCAACGATCAGATCGTAATGGTCGCCGTGGCGAGCGCGCACCGCGGCGACGCCTTCGCGGCCTGCGAATTCATCATGGACTACCTCAAGACGCAGGCGCCGTTCTGGAAGAAGGAGCACACGCCCGCAGGCCCGCGCTGGGTCGAAGCGCGCGCCTCCGACGATCAGGCCGCCGAGCGCTGGAAGTTCAAGCCGGGCGCAATGAAGCCCTGAGCTTCTTGAATGTGGCGGGCGGAAACCCCATCTCAAACCCCATGCGATTCGAAAAATTCACCACCAAGCTGCAGGAGGCCCTGGCCGAGGCGCAAAGCCTGGCGCTGGGCAAGGACCAGCAGTACATCGAGCCCGAGCACCTGCTGCTCGCCCTGCTGAGCCAGGCCGACGGCGGCGCCTCCGGCCTGCTCGCCAAGGCCGGCGGCAACGTCAACAAGCTCAAGCAGGAGCTCGAGCAGGCGGTGGGGCGCTTCCCGGTGGTGGAA
>DASQGB010000084.1:0-2002 GCA_035632815.1 Burkholderiales bacterium
CCTCCGGAGTACAACCTGGGCCCGCTCTGCCACGGCGCCGAGACACCACAAGCGCCGCGATGGTGCCCCGGCCCGGCCGCGCCGTCAAGGAGCGAGCGTGGCGCTGTTGTTGGTCGTGGCGCCACTGGGGCGATCGAATTCTCAAGGGCGCCAAGCCGGGCGATCTGCCGATCGAGCAGCCCACCAAGTTCGAGCTGGTGATCAACATGAAGACCGCAAAGGCGCTCGGCATCACCGTCCCGCAGTCGCTGCTTCTGCGCGCGGACGAGCTGATTCAGTGATGGATCGTTCCGCGTGGTTCGCGGCTTTCGCCGTGACTCTGCGCGGTCGCCGGTTAACCTGATTCGTTGAACGTCTGCTTTGAAGAGGACTGAGCGGCTGCTTCGGGTCGAAAGCCGCCCTTGCGATAACCGTGCCACGGAGCGGCGGATGGTTCCCGCGGCCATCGACCTTCTATGCTTACTTATCCTTCACTAGGCCAAATTGCTCGCGCAGGCGCTTCACGGCCTCGGGGTCGCCACGGACGCGCAGGAACGCGCCCTCGCCGTCGGTGCGCTCCTCCAGCACCTTGCAGTTCGCGAAAATCTCGCCGCGGAGGTTCTGCGCCGACCAGGGCAGGAATAGCTCGGCCTCGACGAGGTCGCGCTGGAAGAACGCGGCGATTGCCTCACGGAGTTTAGCGACGTCGCCCTCGCGACGCGCGCTCATCACGATGCAATCCGGGTACTGCGCGCGCAGCGACGCTTCGAGCTTGCCTTGGGCGGCTGCGTCGCCGGCGCGGTCGATCTTGTTGAAGACGAGGAGCCGCGGCACGGCCTTGGCGCCGATCTCGTCGAGGACTTGTTCGGTCACCGCGAGCTGCCGCTCGAACCCCGGATCGCTCGCATCGACCACGTGGGCGAGCAGCGAGGCTTCGAGCGCCTCATCGAGGGTCGACTTGAACGAGGCGACGAGGCCGTGCGGCAGGTTCTTGATGAATCCTACGGTGTCGCTTACCAGCACGCGCGGAACGCTTTCGGGTTGCAGGGCGCGCACGGTGGTATCGAGGGTCGCGAAGAGCTTGTCGGCGACCAGTGATTCGCTTCCGGTAAGCGCGCGCATCAGGGTGGACTTGCCGGCATTCGTGTATCCGACAAGCGCCACGCGCGCGAACCCCTGGCGCTCCTGCCGCCGGGTGCGCTGCGTCCTGCGCTCGAGGTCCATCGCGTCGAGCTCTTTCTGCAGCTCGGCGATGCGGTTGCGGATCTTGCGCCGGTCAAGCTCGCCCTGCGATTCGCCGCCGCTGCGGCCGCCGGTGCCGCTGCGCGCCCGGTCCTTCGGCCCGGCCTGCTTGGCGGCTTCGCGCAGGCGCGGCGCCATGTAGCCCAGGCGCGCGATCTCCACTTGCGCGCGCGCGGCGCGGGAGCGCGCGTGCCGGTGAAAGATCTCGAGGATGACCATGGTGCGGTCCATCACCTCGCAGCCGAGCTCCTTCTCGAGGTTGAAGGTCTGCGAAGGAGAGATCTCGTGGTCGACGAGCACGATGTCGGCAGGCTCGGCCTCGTTGCGGACGAGATCGCGCAGCTCCTCGCGCTTGCCGGATCCGAGATACGCCGCCGAGTCGAACCTGGCGCGCTTCTGCGTAAACCTGCCGGCGACCTCGAAGCCCAGGGTCTTGGCGAGCTGACGCAGCTCGGTCAGCGAGGCATCGAACTCGATGTCGCTTACGCTGGGCAGCTGCACGGCCGCCACGATGGCGCGTTTGGGCTTCTGGTCGACTTCCTGGATCATGGTGCACGGAGCCTAGCGCACGCCGAGGCCAATGGATCGCAATAGTCCAGCAGGCCCCTGCTGACCGGGCTATGGATCGGCGGCTCGCTCACTCCCAGAATGGATGCGTGGAAACGCTACACGGAGTGACAAATGACCCCAGGATTCGTGCATAGAGCAAGGGCCTTCCATCTATTCGGCACCGCGCTCGCGTTCGCCGGCTTTCTTCCGGTGCTGCTGTTCATAGGTCATT
>DASQGB010000085.1:0-1978 GCA_035632815.1 Burkholderiales bacterium
GAGCATTCTTTCCCAACTAATAGAAAACCTCTCAAGAGGCAGCATCCGGGTCGTCGATCTCACTCAGACCTTGTCGCCGGAGTTTCCGCAGATCTCGCTGCCGCCGGAGATGGGGCAGGCCTGGCCGTTCCGCATCGAGGAAGTATCGCGCTACGACGAGCGCGGGCCGGCCTGGTACTGGAACAACTTCTCCTGCGGCGAACATACCGGCACGCACTTCGACGCCCCGATCCACTGGATCTCGGGCAAGGACCTGCCGAACAACGCGACCGACAGCATCCCGCCCGAGCGCTTCATCGGCCCGGCCTGCGTCGTCGATTGCAGCGGCGAAGCCGCGAAGGATGCCGATTTTCTTCTTACGAAGAAGCATCTTCTGGAATGGGAGGGCCGCCATGGCCGTATGGCGCCCAAATCCTGGGTTCTCATGCGCACCGACTGGTCCAAGCGCAGCGGCGACCCGGTCGGCTACCAGAACTTCGACGAGACCGGCCAGCACACGCCGGGGCCGGACGTCGACGCCGTGAAATTCCTGGTGGCGGAGCGCGACGTGCTCGGCTTCGGCACCGAGTCGATCGGCACCGACGCCGGGCAGGGGTATCACCTGCGGCCGCCCTACCCCTGCCACTACTACATGCACGGCGCCGGCCGCTACGGGCTGCAGTGCCTCACCAACCTCGATCAGCTGCCGCCGACCGGCGCGGTGGTGATCGCCGCGCCGCTCAAGATTCGTAACGGCAGCGGCTCTCCCTTAAGAGTCATTGCTCTCGTCCCATGACCGAAAAAATTCAGAAGATCTGGTTTCAAGGGGCTACGGACCGCGTCCACATGGCGCCCTACATCGACAAGCTCGAGCCGCACCTCAACGCGATCCTGGACCCCGGCTTCAGCGCCACTTTCCATACCACCACGCCGCCGGCGACGACGACCCACGCGCTGACCGAGTTCCGCATTGCGCGAAACCTCATTCGCAACGCCGTCGAAGCCGAGCGTCAGGGCTATGCCGCGATGGCCATCACGCACTTTCAGGATGCGGGCTTGATGGAATGCAAGTCTGCGGTCGACATACCGGTGCTGGGGCTCGGCGAGACCACGCTCTTCCACGCCTGCACCCTTGGAAGAAAGCTCGGCCTGGTGACGATCAGTCCGGCTTTCGTTCCCTGGCACGAGGAGCAGGTCATCCGCTACGGCTTGCAGCAACGAGTCGTCGGCGTGCGCGCGGTCGAGGCGAAAGTGAGCGACTTCATAGATGCCTTCGCCGGCAAAGGCGCCTACGACGCGCTTTATCCCAAGTGGGAACGCGAATGCCGCATCCTGCTCGACGCCGGTGCGGACGTGATCGTGCCCGCAGGCGGCTTGCCGATGATGCTCTATGCTGCCGAGCCCGGCGCCAATATCGACGGCGCGCCGATCGTCAACGGCATCACGGTCCTCGCAAAGACCGCGGAAATGGCGATAAAGCTGAGAAAGCTCTCCGGTACTGGCGTGAGCCGCCGCTCGAACTTCGCCAGGCCGCCGGATAAAGCCCTCAAGGAATTTCTAGAGCAAGGATGAAGCAAACGCTCGCCCAGAAGCTCGTCGCGCGCGCCGCCGGCCGCAGCTCGGTGACGCCGGGCGAGATCGTCACCTGCCGCGTGGACCTTGCGATGATGCATGACTCGGGCGGACCCCGGCGCGTCAAGCCGATGCTCGAGCGCCTCGGCGCCAAGGTCTGGGATCCTTCCAAGGTGGTGGTGATCACCGATCATTACCTGCCGGCGAACGACGCGGAAAGCCGCAACATCATCCGCATCGCGCGCGACTGGGTGCGCGAAGCCGGAGTGAAAAACTTCTACGACGCGCAGGGCATCTGCCATGTCGTGCTGCCCGAGCGCGGCCATCTGCGGCCGGGGATGTTCGCGGTCGGCGGCGACAGCCACTCGCCCACCGGCGGCGCCTTCGCCGCCTACATGTTCGGCGTCGGCGCGACCGAGATGCTCGG
>DASQGB010000086.1:0-4947 GCA_035632815.1 Burkholderiales bacterium
ACGATGTCGGCGAACTGGCGGATCACGGCGCCGATGCGGATGTCCTTGAGCGGCACGCCCTCGTAGTCGAACACCAGCTCGTTGACGTCGGCGGCGAGCTTCTCCTCGTCCACATAGGCGTCGCCCGCCCAATCGAGCAGCACGTCGAGCATCGGCTCCTCGGCCATGCGCGCGAGGCCGCCGATCAGGTCGACCACCTGGCGCCGGCGCTGAGGCGAGAGCCTGCCGACCATGCCGAAGTCGATGATCACCATGCGATGGTCGGGGAGGTAGAACACGTTGCCGGGGTGCGGGTCGGCGTGGAAGAAGCCGTCGATGAGGATCATCTTCAGGAAGGCGTCGACGCCGCGCACCGCCAGCAGCTTGCGGTCGAGGCCCGCCGCCTCCACCGCGGCCATGTCGGTCGCCGGAATGCCCGCGACATGCTCCTGCACCAGCAGCGTGTCGCTGGTGAATTCGGGATAGATCTTCGGAATCACCACGTGCGGGCTGCCGGCGAAGTTGTGCGCGAAGCGCTCGATGTTGCGCGTCTCGGTGGCGAAGTCGGCCTCGCGCTCGAGCGAGCGCGCGAACTGCGCGGCGATCTCCGCCGGCCGGTAGCGCCGCGCCTCGGGCATCTCGGCCTCGATCAGCTCCGAAACCCGCCGCAGCACGCGCAGGTCGGCCTCGATCTTCTGCTTGACGCCGGGGCGGCGCACCTTCAGCACCACCGGCGTGCCGTCCTGCAGCTTGGCGCGGTGCACCTGCGCGATCGAGGCGGCGGCGAAAGCGTCGGTCTCGACGTCGCGGAACGCCTCGAAGGGCGAGCGCCCGAGCGAGCGCTCGAGCTCGGGCAGGAGCTCGCTGAACGCAACCGGCGGCACTTTGGCATGCAGCTTCTCGAACTCGGCGATCCAGCCCGGCGGGAAAAGATCCACCCGCGTCGCCATCACCTGGCCGAGCTTGACGAAGGTGGGGCCGAGCTCCTCGAGCGCCATGCGCACGCGCTGCGCCGGGTCGAGCTTCACCGATTCGGCGGCTTCGCCCCAGTGCAGGATGCGGCCGGCGCGCTCGAGCACCCCGGCGATGCCGATGCGCTGCACGAAGTCGCCCAGCCCGTGGCGCACGAAGACCGAGGCGATCTCGTGCAGGCGCGGCAGCTCCCGCATCAGGCCGAGCGTCTCGCGCAACATGCGCGCTTACTTGCTTTTTTTCTGGTCCTGCAACGCGTCGGCCATGCCCGCCAGCATGCCGCTCGCGATCTGCGCGAAGCGCGCTCCAAACTCGCCGGCGAGCTCCACGCCGGTGAGCGTGAACTCGGCCATCAGCGACGAGATCTGGCGCCCGGTCTCGGTGCCGGCGTGCAGCGTCCGCCGCGCCATCTCGCGCAGCTCGGGTGCCGCGCGCGCACTGGCCGAGTCGGTCACCTGGTCGACCGTGGCGATGAAGTCCTCCTCGATCTTCTTCAGCCCGGCGAGGCCCTGCTTCACCTCGTTGTCCGAGATGCCGCGCCCGGTCGCGACCATCTGCTTCAGCGCCTCGTGCCCGGCCTGCACCGAGCGGGTGAGCGCCTGGTCCATGCCGCGCAAGCCCTCGGCGAGCGCCTCGCGCATGCCGGCGCTGCTGCCGGGCGCGCCGACGACTATGCCTTCGCTCACGGCGCGCACCACCTCGCGGATCGCCTCGCGGTCGAAGCTGCGGTGCCGCAGAGCGTCGAGGGTGAGATCGCGCACGCGCCGGCTGACGTCTATGCCGGCCTGCACGGACTCGCTCGCCGCCTGGCGGATGGAATCGCTCGATCGCTTGTCCATGGCTGCCTCGCTCAGTTCGGGATGCGCAAATCCTCTTCCAGCTCCGGCGCGGGAAAGTGGAATCTCACCGGCCCGTCGGGGAGGGCGTTGAGGAACTGCTTCAGGTACGGGTCGTCGGAACCCTCGAGCTCGCGCGGCGTGCCCTTGCCCAGCACTACGCCGTCGCAGATCACGTAGACGTAGTCGGCGACCTTCATCGCCTCCTTCACGTCGTAGGTGACGACGATCGAGGTGAGGCCCAGCGCCTGGTTCAGCGTGCGGATCAGCTGGTTGATCTGGGTCAGCGAGATCGGATCGAGGCCGGCGAAGGGCTCGTCGTACATCATCAGCTTCGGGTCCGTGGCGATGGCGCGCGCGAGGGCCACCCGCCGGGTCATGCCGCCCGAGAGGTCGCCCGGCTTCATGGCGCGCGCGCCGCGCAGCCCGACCGCGTTCAGCTTCATCAGCACGATGCGCCTCTCGAGCTCCGCGGGAAGGTCGAAGTTCTCGCGGATCGGGAAAGCGACGTTCTCGTACACGTCGATGTCGCTGAAGAGCCCGCTCGACTGGAACATCATGCCCATGTCGAGCCGCAGGCGGTAGAGCGCGTCGGAGTCGAGCTCGTGCACCGTGCGGCCTTCGACCTGCACGCTGCCGCCGCCCGGGCGCAGCTGGCCGCCGATCAGCTTGAGCAGCGTCGACTTGCCGCAGCCGCTGCCGCCGAGGATCGCCACCACGCGCTGGCGCTCGATGCTGAGCGACAGGCCGCGGAACACCTGCAGATCGCCGTACGAGAAATGCAGATCCCTGACCTCGACGATCCGGCTCGGTGCGGCTCTGTCCATCGTGCACAATTCTAGCTTGGACCATCCCTACGCGCGGCTCACCCCCGACGCCGTGCTCGACGCCCTGTCGGGCCTCGGCCTGCGCCCCGACGGGCGCCTGCTGACGCTCAACAGCTACGAGAACCGCGTCTACCAGGCCTGGCTGGACGAGGGGCCGCCGGTGGTGGCCAAGTTCTACCGCCCCGGGCGCTGGAGCGACGCGCAGATCGACGAGGAGCAGGCTTTCGCGCGCGAGCTGGCGGAGCGCGAGATCCCGGTCGTCGCCCCTTCGCATTCGGGCCGCACCAGCGACTTTCGCGTCGCCGTGTACCCGCGCCGTGGCGGGCGCCCGCCCGAGCTCGACGACTCGAAGACACTGGAGTGGATCGGCCGCTTCATCGGCCGCATCCATGCCGTTGGCGCCGCCCGCGGCTTTGCCACAAGGGAATCCCTTACCCCGGAAACGTTTGGCCGCGAGCCGCGCGAGTATTTGCTGGAGAGCAACTTCATCCCGCCCGATCTCCTCGATGCCTGGACCGCCGTGACCGAGCAGGCGCTCGCCGGCGTGGCGCATTGCTACGCGCGCGCGGGCGGCGTGCGCTCGATCCGCCTGCACGGCGATTGCCACGCCGGCAACATCCTGTGGACCGACGCGGGCCCGCACTTCGTCGACCTGGACGACGCGCGCATGGGCCCGGCGGTGCAGGACCTGTGGATGCTGCTCTCCGGCGATCGCGCCTCCCAGACGCGCCAGATGCTCGACGTGCTGACGGGATACGAAGACTTCATGGAGCTCGACCGGCGCGAGCTGCACCTCGTCGAGGCGCTGCGCAGCTTGCGCCTCATCCACTACTCGGCCTGGATCGCGCGGCGCTGGGACGATCCCGCCTTCCCCGCCGCCTTTCCCTGGTTCAACACCCAGCGCTACTGGCAGGACCGGATCCTCGAGCTGCGCGAGCAGATTGCGCTGATGGACGAAGAGCCGCTTCGGGTCGATTAGCCCGGTCCTAGGCCTCCGGCTGCTGAAAGATCGCTTTCAGATCCTTGCCTGGGATCGTGTCGCGCACCCACCGGAACGAGCCGGCATCGCGCATGGCAACCGCGGCTTCACGCACCGCCGCGAAAGCCAGCCGGGACAGCGCGCCTCCCGTGCTGATGCGTTTGACGCCGACGCCAGCCAGCTGCTGCACGGTGATCTCCGGGTCCGCCGAGCTCATCACGACGTTCACCGGCTTTTGCACCGCGGCCACGACTCGTCGGATTGTCGCGAGATCACGCAAGCCCGGTGCGTAAAGCACGTCCGCCCCGACAGCCGCGAATGCCTGCAAGCGACGGATCGTGTCGTCGAGGTCGGGTCGTCCGTGTAGGTAGTTCTCGGCCCGCGCCGTGAGCGTGAACGGGAACGGGAGAGAGTGAGCTGCCCGGGCTGCGGCGGCAACCCGTTCGACGGCGAGGTCAAAGTCGTAGATGGGCTTGGCGGCATCGCCCGTGGCATCCTCGATGGAACCGCCCACGATGCCCGCATCGGCGGCCAATCGGATGATCGTGGCTGCTTCATCAGGGTCATCTGCGTATCCGTTCTCCAGATCCGCGTTCACGGGAAGCTCCGTGGCCGATGCAATCTCGCGACAGTTGGCGATCAGCTCCTCGCGAGAGATGGAAAGGGTGCCGTCGACGCGCCCGCGGGAGCTCGCCAACCCGAGGCTGGTTGTCGCCAATGCTTCGAAACCAAGCGAAGCAAAGAGCTTGGCCGTGCCGGCGTCCCATGGGTTGGGCATGACGAAGATTCCGGATCGCACATGCAGCGCACGGAACGAGTGTGCCTTTTCAGCTTGCGTACGCTGCGGCATTACATTCCTTTCGGAAAATTTAGAGAGGAAATGGAAGGATGGGAGCCACCTTGGTGTCGACCGGGGGCGGCGTGTGCGCTACATTCATGATGGCGCACACCGTCACAAAGTACCCGTACACCGTTACGATATCGATCACGCCGACCTCGCCGAGCTTTGCCACCGCCCTTCGGTAGGTCGCCTCGCAAACGCTTCTGGTCCGACTGAGCTCGTCGCAGACCTCGTAGGCGATTTCCTCGTCCTGCGCCATACCCTTGGGATGGCGACCTTCCGCGAGCGCGTCGATCACTTCCTGCTTGACCCCATGCTTCAGGGCAAGGGGCACATGCACGGCCCATTCGAACTGGTTGGTCCATTCCCGAGACACGGCCAGCATGACGAGCTCGCTGATGCGTGCCTCGAGCGAGCTGCCAAAGCGCAGGTGTTCCCCCACTTTCCCCAGGCGATCGACCAGCTCCGGGCTGCGAAGGAGAGGAATGAACGGACCCTTTACTCCCCCACGGG
>DASQGB010000087.1:0-3408 GCA_035632815.1 Burkholderiales bacterium
ACCGAGAACCGCATCTGGAAGCAGCGCACCGTGGGCATCGGCGTGGTGTCGGCGGAGCGCGCGATCGCGCTCGGCTTCACCGGCCCGATGCTGCGCGGCTCGGGCGTCGCCTGGGACCTGCGCAAGAAGCAGCCCTACGAGGTCTACGACCGGATGGAGTTCGACATCCCCGTGGGCAAGAACGGCGACTGCTACGACCGCTATCTCGTACGCATCGAGGAGTTCCGCCAGTCGAACCGCATCGTAAGACAATGCATCGACTGGCTGCGCCAGAACCCCGGCCCGGTGATGGTGGACAACCACAAGGTCGCGCCGCCGACGCGCGTCGAGATGAAGGCCGGCATGGAGCAGCTGATCCACCACTTCAAGCTGGTGAGCGAGGGCATGCACGTCCCCGAGGGCGAGGTCTATGCCGCGGTCGAGGCGCCCAAAGGCGAGTTCGGGATTTATCTCATCTCCGACGGCGCCAACAAGCCCTACCGCCTCAAGATCCGCGCGCCCGGCTTCGCGCACCTTGCCGCGCTCGACGAGATGGCGCGCGGGCACATGATCGCCGACGCGGTGGCGATCATCGGCAGCCAGGACATCGTTTTCGGCGAAATAGATCGATGACAAGAACAGGGACAGACCACCTTTTTGCCGCCCCCCTGATAAGGGGGGAGCGAGCCGAAGGCGAGCGGGGGGTTCTATTTTTCGGTTTTCGCTCCGCTCTACAAAACCCCCCGGCCTCATTTGACAAATGCGGCGCCACCCCCCTTGTCAGGGGGGCAAAACCATGCTGACCGCCGAGTCCCTGCAGAAGATCGATCGCGAGATGGCGAAATACCCGCCCGAGCGCAAGCAGTCGGCGGTAATGAGCGCGCTCATCATCGCGCAGGACGAGAAAGGCTGGCTGTCGAGCGAGACGCTCGACTACGTCGCCAGCTACCTCGGCATGGCGCCGGTGGCGGTGTACGAGGTCGCGTCCTTCTACACCATGTACAACCTCGAGCCGCTCGGCCGGCACAAGCTGACGCTGTGCACCAACCTGCCTTGCGGCCTGCAGGGCGCGCTCGACGCCGCCGATCACCTGCGCGCGAAGCTCGGCATCGGCTTCAACCAGACCACGCCCGACGGCCGCTTCACGCTCAAGGAGGGCGAGTGCTTCGGCGCCTGCGCCATGGCGCCGGTGCTGCTCGTCAACAACAAGAAGATGCTCGACACCATGACGCACGACAAGCTCGACCGCCTCATCGAGGAGCTGAAGTAATGCTCGACTACGGGCCCGACGCGATCCTCATGAAGGGGCTGGACGGCAGCAACTGGCGCTTGAAGGACTATGAAGCGCGCGATGGCTATAAGGCCCTGAAAAAACTGCTGCAGGAAAAGGTAAAGCCCGAAGACCTGATCGCCGACATCAAGCGCTCCGGCCTGCGCGGCCGCGGCGGCGCCGGCTTCCCGACCGGGCTCAAGTGGTCCTTCATGCCGCGCCAGCTCGCCGGGGCGAAGTACGTGGTGTGCAACTCCGACGAAGGCGAGCCGGGAACCTGCAAGGACCGCGACATCCTGCGCTACAACCCCCACGCGGTGATCGAGGGCATGATCATCGCCGGCTACGCAATGTCGGCGACCGCGGCCTACAACTACATCCACGGCGAGGTGTGGGAGATCTACGAGCAGCACGAGGAAGCGCTGCGCGAAGCCTATGCCGCGGGCTACCTCGGCAAGAGCATCCTGGGTTCGGAATTCTCCTTCGAGCTGTACGCTCATCCCGGCTACGGCGCCTACATCTGCGGCGAGGAGACGGCGCTGCTCGAGTCGCTCGAAGGCAAGAAGGGCATGCCGCGCTTCAAGCCGCCGTTCCCGGCGAGCTACGGCCTGTACGGCAAGCCGACCACCATCAACAACACCGAGACTTTCGCCGCGGTGCCCTGGATCGTGCGCCACGGCGGCGATGCCTTCCTCGCGCTCGGCAAGCCGAACAACGGCGGCACCAAGCTGTTCTCGGTCACCGGCCACGTCAACCGCCCCGGCAACTACGAGGTGCGCCTGGGCACGCCTTTCGCGAAGCTGCTCGAGATGGCGGGCGGGGTGCGCAGCGGGCGCAAGCTGAAGGCCGTGATCCCGGGCGGCTCGTCGATGCCGGTGCTGCCCGCCGAGCTCATGATGAAGACCGACATGGACTACGACTCGATCGCAAAGGCGGGCTCGATGCTAGGCTCTGGCGCGGTGATCGTCATGGACGACAGCACCTGCATGGTGCGCGCGCTCGAGCGCCTGTCGTACTTCTACTTCGAGGAGTCCTGCGGCCAGTGCACGCCCTGCCGCGAGGGCACCGGCTGGCTGTACCGCGTGGTGAACCGCATCGAGAACGGCCTCGGCCGCATGGAGGACCTCGCGCTGCTAGACGAGGTCTCCGACAACATCGCCGGGCGCACCATCTGCGCGCTGGGCGACGCCGCGGCGCTGCCGGTGAAGAGCTTCATCAAGCACTTCAGGGACGAGTTCGTGCACCATATCCAGAACAAGAAGTGTCTGGTTCAAAGCATGGAGCCCAAGTGGGGCCGTCCTGGTCCCAGGCACCACGGGCCGCACGCGCGCATCGACATCGCGAAGGCCGCCTAGATGGTCAAGCTCGAGGTCGACGGCATCGTCGTGGAAGTTCCCCCCGGCGCGACGGTCATGGATGCCACCAACAAGCTCGGCGTCTACGTGCCGCACTTCTGCTATCACAAGAAGCTCTCGATCGCCGCCAACTGCCGCATGTGCCTGGTCGAGGTCGAAAAAGCACCCAAGCCGCTCCCCGCCTGCGCCACGCCGGCCGCCAACGGCATGAAGGTCTGGACCCACTCCGCCAACGCCAAAAACGCGCAGAACGGCGTGATGGAGTTCCTGCTCATCAACCACCCCCTCGACTGTCCGATCTGCGACCAGGGCGGCGAGTGCCAGCTGCAGGACCTGGCGGTCGGCTACGGCCACAGCAATTCCCGCTACGCCGAGGAGAAAAGGGTCGTTCTAAGAAAAGAATTGGGTCCCCTGGTGGCTGCGGAGGAAATGAGCCGCTGCATCCAGTGCACGCGCTGCGTGCGCTTCGGCCAGGAGATCGGCGGCATCATGGAGCTCGGGCTCGCCGGTCGCGGCGAGCGCGCCGAGATCGTCTCCTTCGTGAACCGCGCGGTCGACTCCGAGCTCTCGGGCAACATGATCGACCTGTGCCCGGTCGGAGCTCTCACTTCCGAACCCTTCCGCTATAAGGCGCGGACCTGGGAGCTCTCCCGCCGCCGCTCCATCTCGCCGCACGACAGCCTGGGCTCGAACCTGGTGGTCCAGGTGAAGCAGAACCGCGTGATGCGCGTGCTGCCGCTCGAGAACGACGCAATCAACGAGTGCTGGCTCTCGGACAAGGACCGCTTCTCCTACGAAGGCCTG
>DASQGB010000088.1:0-7679 GCA_035632815.1 Burkholderiales bacterium
ACACCCTTTCCGTCCTCGGTCCGCTCGCGCGTACGGTGAGCGATTGCGCGTTCCTGCTCGCCGGCATGGCCGGCCCCGATCCGCGTGCTCCCGCGACAATCGCGGAGCCCGGAGAGATTTTTCTCAGGAGGCTTTCCCGCAATTTCCGTAAAGGGAAAATCGCCTGGAGCCGCGATCTCGGCGGTCTGCCGGTGGAGCCGGCGGTGACGAAGGTGCTCGAGGCGCAAAAGCAGGTATTCAAGGACCTGGGCTGCATCGTCGAAGACGCCGAGCCGGATTTTTCCGGCGCCACGGAGTCTTTCGAGACCCTGCGCGCGGTCGGCTTCTTCCACAAAGTGGGTCCGCTGCTCGAGAAACACCGCGACAAGCTCAAGGACACGGTGATCTGGAACGTCGAGGAAGGCCGCAGGCGTAGCGCCGAAGACGTCGCGCGCGCCGAGGCGCTGCGGACCGAGCTTTTTCACCGGATGAGAAGTTTTCTGGAGAGGTATGAATTTCTCGTCTGCCCGGTGAACCAGCTGCCGCCCTATCCGGTGGAGACCGAATGGCCGCGCGAGGTGGCCGGCGTGAAGATGGGGAACTACCTCGACTGGATGAAGAGCTGCTACTACATCACCATCACCAGCCACCCGGCGATTTCGGTCCCGGCCGGCTTCACGCAGGAAGGCTTACCCGTCGGAATACAAATCGTGGGTCGCTTCCGCGACGACTTCGGCGTGCTGCAGCTGGCGCACGCTTTCGAAGCCGCGACGCAGACCTGGAAGCGGCGCCCGCCGGTAGCGGAATAAACATCTCGCCCCGTACGTAGACCCATCAGTTCAACAGTAAAGGAGGAGAAGCTCAGTGGAAGATTCCCGCAGAGACCTGCAAGATGACGACCTGAACAGCCTGCTACCCGACGTGCAGGTGGACCGTCGGGGCTTCGTCGCCGCCTGCCTCGCCGCCGGCTTCGCCGTGACCGCCGAGCCGCTGCTCGCGCAGGCGATCAAGACGCCGATGGACGGCTTGGACGGCGGCGACATCAAGATCGGCGAGGTCCCGGCTTACTACGCCGTGCCCAAGGGCGGCGGCAAGCGCCCGGTGGTCCTGGTGGTGGCCGAGGTCTGGGGCAACCACGAGCACATCAAGGACGTCGTGCGCCGGGTCGCCAAGGGCGGCTACTTCGCCGTGTCCAACGAGCCCTACTTCCGCATCGGCGAGCTGTGGAAGCTCACCGACATCAAGGAGGTGCTGGCCGGCGCCAACAAGCTCACCGACGAGCAAGCCTTCGCCGATCTCGACGCGGTGGTCGCCTGGGCGGAAAAGAACCCGCGCGCGAACGTCTCGAAGCTCGGCATCACCGGCTTCTGCCGCGGCGGACGCATGGTGTGGATGTACACCGCGCACCAGAAGAAGATCGATGCCGGCGTCGCCTGGTACGGCGGCCTGAGCCCGGCCATGCCGGCGCAGCCGCAGACGCCGATGGATGTCACCGACAAGATCGACCGCCCGGTGCTCGGCCTCTACGGCGGCGCCGACACCGGCATCCCGCTCGAGCGCGTCGAGATGCTGCGTGCCGGGCTGAAAGCCTTCGGCAACGACAAGAAGTCGATGATCCACGTCTACGAAGGCATGCCGCACGCCTTCAATGCCGACTACCGGCCGAGCTACCGCAAGGAAGCGGCCGAGGACGGCTGGAAGCGCATGCTGGCCTGGTTCAAGAAGAACGGCGTCGCTTAAGGCGCCGCAGAAAAAGACAGGGCCGCTTCGGCGGCCCTTTTCATTTTTATAGCTTTCAAAAAATCAGTCTGCGTAGACGCCCGCCTTCTTGATCAGCGGGCCCCACTTATCGATCTCCGCCTTGAGGTGCTTCTGCAGCGCCGCCGGATTTTGCTGGCTGACGGGCGCGGTCTCTGCGCCGAGGTCGGCGAAGCGCTTCTTCACCGTCTCGTCCTTCAGCGCCTCCTGCAGCGAGGCGACCAGCTTGTCGAGCACCGGCTTGGGCGTGGCCTTGGGCGCGTACAGGCCGTGCCAGATGCCCACTTCGAAGCCCTTCAGGCCGAGCTCGTCGAGCGTCGGAATGTCGGGAAGCGACGGCACACGCTTCTTCGAGGTCACCGCGAAAGCCTTCACCTTGCCGCTCTTGATCTGCGAGGTGGTGTTGGTGGTCTGGTCACACATGAAGGTCACCTGCCCGCCGAGGAGGTCGTTCATCGCCGGCGCGGTGCCCTTGTAGGGCACGGTGAGCAGGTCGGTCTCGATGGCGCTCATGAACAACATGCCGCACAGGTGCGAGGCCGCGCCGATGCCGGCATTCGCGTAGCTCACCTTGTCCTTGTTCGCCTTGATGTAGGCGAGGAACTCCTTGAAGTCCTTGGCCGGCACCTTGTCGTTCGCGATCACTGTCATCGGCACGTCGTTGATCAGGCCGATCGGCTCGAAGTCCTCAAGCGGCTTGAAGCGCAGGTTGCGGTACAGCGCCGGGGTGGTCGCCATGCCGATGTGGTGGATCAGGATCGTGTAGCCATCGGGCTTGGCGTTCTTTACCTGCTCAGGGGCGAGAATGCCGCCGGCGCTCGGTTTGTTCTCGACGATTATGGTCTGCCCGAGCGGCTTGCCCATCGCTTGCGCGGTGACGCGCGCGACGGTATCGGTGGGCCCGCCCGCAGCGTACGGCACCAGCATGCTGATGTTCTTCGTGGGGTACTGCTGCGCGGACGCGGCTGCGGCGAAAGCCGCCAGCGCGATGGGGAGGATGCGGGTGATCAAGCGATTCATCGGTGGCTCCATTGGCAAGATTGGCGCGCCCGGCGGGATTCGAACCCACGACCCTTGGCTTCGGAGGCCAATACTCTGATCCGCTGAGCTACGGGCGCCGGAAATCAGGGACGCGCAGGATAGCCTTTTTCCTACGCTTCGTCCATGTAAAATCATACCCTTACCCCCAACACACGACCTCCGGTGAGCACGCACGATCAGCATTCATCTTTCGTCAAGACGCCGCAGCAGCTGATCGTAGTTATCCTGCTGTCGTTCCTCGTGCCGATCATCGGCATCGTCCTGCTGGTGCAACTGGTGGTCAGCCAGCCCGGCGCCGATCCCGCCGCATTGACGCCGGAGGCGGTCGCCGCGCGCATCAAGCCGGTGGGGCGCGTCGAGTTCGGCGCGGCGGGCGGCGCGGCGCCCGGCGCGCGCAGCGGCGAGGACATCGTCAAGGCGGTCTGCGCCACCTGCCACCAGGCGGGCGTCGCCAATGCGCCGAAGCTCGGCGATGCCAAGGAGTGGGCGCCGCGCATCAAGCAGGGGTTGAACCCGATGGTGCAAGCGGTGATCAAGGGCAAGGGCGCCATGCCGCCGAAGGCCGGCGATGCATCGCTTACCGATGATGAAATCCGGCGCGCGGTGGTGACGATGGCCAATCAGGCGGGCGCCAAGTTCAAGGAACCGGCTGCGCAAAAGCCGCAAACCGCGGCCGCGGCCGCGCCGGCAAAGCCCGGGGCGGTGGACGGAAAAGCGGTTTACGACAAGGTCTGCGTCGCCTGCCACCAGCAATCGGTCGCCGGCTCGCCGCCGCTCGGCGACAAGACCGCCTGGGCGCCGCGCATCCAGACCGGCGTCGACGCGATGGTGCAGTCGGTGGTCAAGGGCAAGGGCGCGATGCCGCCGAAGGCGGGCAATCCGGCGCTGTCCGAGGCCGAAATCCGCGCCGCGGTCGAATTCATGGTCTCGCAGAGCAAGTAACCTGGGCCAGCTGCTTTTCGTCATCGATCCGCCCGACACGCTCAAGGCGTACAAGGACAGCACTGTCGCCATGATGCGGTCCGCGCAGGCGCGCGGCCACGCGATCTGGGTATGCGAGCAGGGCGCGCTGCACTGGGAGAAGAATTCGGTCGGCAGCCGTGCGGCGCGCATCTCGCTGACCGACAACGATGAAGACTGGTACCGCGCGCACGAGACCGCGACGCGCCCGCTGGCCGGCTTCGATGCGGTGCTGATGCGCAAGGACCCGCCGTTCGACCTCGAATACGTCTCCAGCACCTGGCTGCTGGGCGAGGCCGAGCGCCAGGGAGCGCGCGTGTTCAATTCGCCGCGGGCGCTGCGCGATCACAACGAGAAACTTTCGATCGCGGAGTTCCCGAAGTTTACGGTGCCCTCCCTGGCCGCGCGCCGCATGGAGGACCTGCAGCGCTTCATCGACGAGCATCGCGACACGGTGCTCAAGCGGCTCGAAGGAATGGGCGGCGCCGGGATTTTTCGCGTCCGGCACGACGATCCGAACCGCAACGTGATCGTGGAGACGGTTTCCGAGCTCGGCACGCGCAGCGTCATGGCGCAGCGCTACATCCCCGAGATCAAGGACGGCGACAAGCGCGTCCTGCTGATCGACGGCAAGCCGGTGCCGCACTGCCTGGCGCGCATTCCGAAGCCCGGCGAGTCGCGCGGCAACCTCGCCGCGGGCGCGCGCGGCGTGGCGCAGCCGCTCACCGCGCGTCACAGGGAGATCGCTGCGGCGCTCGGCCCGGTGCTCGCGCCGCGCGGTTTGCTGCTGGTCGGGCTCGACGTCATCGGCGAGTGGCTCACCGAGGTGAACGTCACCAGCCCGACCTGCTTCCGCGAGATCCAGGACCAGACCGGCTTCGACGTGTCGGGGATGTTCCTCGATTCCCTGGAGGCGAGGCTGAAGTGATCGGCGTCCTCATCGTCACTCACGGCAGCATCGGCGAGTCGCTGCTCTCCAGCGCGGCGCAGATCCTGGGCGGCATGCCGCCGCTGGTCTCGACGCTGGGCGTGTCGCGCCACGACGATCCGGACGACCTTCTGCTGCGCGCGGGCGAGCTGCTCGACGGCCTGGACCAGGGCGAGGGCGTGCTGGTGCTCACCGACATCTTCGGCGCCACACCGGGCAACGTCGTGTCGCGCCTGCTCGACGACGGCCGCGTGGAGGGCGTTTCGGGCGCGTCGCTGCCGATGGTGCTGCGCGTCCTGACGGGCCGCAACGGCTCGCTCGCGGCCCTGGTGCAGCGCGCGCTGTCGGGCGGCGCCGAGGGGCTGGTCCACATGAACACCGACCGCTGTCTCGATGTCTAACGTAGAGGCCGAGATCGTGAACCGCCTCGGCCTGCACGCGCGCGCGGCGGCAAAGCTCACCCATATCGCAAGCGGCTTCCAGAGCGAGATCTGGCTCTCCCGCAGCGGCCGGCGCGTCAACGCCAAGAGCATCATGGGCGTGATGATGCTCGCCGCGGGACAGGGGTCGAAGGTGCTGATCGAGGCCGACGGCGACGACGCCGGCGCGGCGATCGCCGCGCTGCTCGCGTTGATCGCCGACCGCTTCGGGGAAGGCGAGTGAACTTTGTCCTGCACGGCCATGCCGTGTCGAGCGGCATCACCATCGGCTCCGCGCATCTCGTATCGACGGCCCGGCTCGAGGTCGCGCACTACGAGATCGCTGCTGACGCGGTCGATGCCGAGCTCGAGCGCTTCGACCGGGCCATGCGCACCGCGCAGGACGAGCTCGCGGCGCTCAAGGCGCACATCCTGCCCGACGCGCCGGCCGAGTTCGAGGCTTTCCTCAACCTGCACCGCATGATCCTCGACGACTCGGCGCTGTCGCAGGCGCCGCGCGCCATGATCCGCAGCCAGCGCGCCAACGCGGAGTGGGCTCTGGTGCAGCAGATGGAGCGGCTGGTGGAGCGCTTCGAGGAAATCGACGACCCCTACCTGCGCGAGCGCAAGGCCGACGTGCAGCAGGCCGTGGAGCGCGTGCTGAAGGCGATGATGGGCGGCCAGACGCTCGCCGCGCAAGGCGCCTCGGAGGAGCAGAAGCTGATCGTGGTGGCGCACGACCTGTCGCCCGCCGACATGATCCTCTTCAAGCGCCACCATTTCGGCGGTTTCGTGACCGACGTCGGCGGCGTCACCTCGCACACCGCGATCGTGGCGCGCAGCCTCGGCATCCCCGCGCTCGTCGGCCTGCACCACGCGCGCCAGACGATCAGCGAAGGCGAGATGCTGATCGTCGACGGCGAGCAGGGCGTGCTGATCGTCAACCCCGACCCGCTGGTGCTGGCCGAGTACGAGGACCGCCAGGCGCTGCTCAAGGCCGAGCGCAAGCGGCTCAGGCGCCTGCGCAAGACGCCCTCCACCACGCTCGACGGCACGCCGGTCGAGCTCTACGCCAACATCGAGCTGCCGCAGGACATGCCCCAGGTGATCGAGGCCGGTGCCCACGGCGTGGGCCTGTTCCGCACCGAGTTCATGTTCCTCAACCGCAAGGACCTGCCCGGAGAGGAGGAGCAGTTCGAGGCCTACCGGCAGGTGGCGAAAGCGATGGAGGGCAAGCCGGTGGTCCTGCGCACCCTCGACGTGGGCGCCGACAAGACGATGAACGGCGGTGACGGCTCGCACTCGATGCCCAACCCCGCCATGGGCCTGCGCGCGATCCGCTTCTGCCTCGCCGAGCCGCAGATGTTCCTCACCCAGCTGCGCGCCATCCTGCGCGCCTCGCACTACGGCAAGGTGCGCATCCTGCTGCCGATGCTCGCCCACGCGCACGAGATCGACCAGACCCTGACGCTCATCGCGCAGGCAAAGGAGCAGCTCGACGAGCGCGGCATGCCCTACGAGCGCGCGATCGAGATCGGCGGCATGATCGAGATACCGGCGGCGGCGCTCTCGCTGCCGATGTTCATGCGGCGGCTGAACTTCCTGTCGATCGGCACCAACGACCTGATCCAGTACACGCTCGCCATCGACCGCACCGACGACGCGGTGGCACACCTCTACGACCCGCTGCACCCTGCGGTGCTGACGCTGGTGGCGAACACCATCCAGACTGCCACCCGCGGCGGGGTGCCCGTCGCGGTGTGCGGCGAAATGGCGGGCGACCTGCAGTTGACGCGCCTGCTGCTCGGGCTGGGGCTGCGCAACTTCTCCATGCACCCGTCGCAGCTCCTGCCGACCAAGGAGAGGATCCTGCGCACCAATCTCGCCGAGGTGCAGGCGCTCGCGCAGCGCGTGCTGCGCAACACCGACCCGGGCAAGACGCGCGACCTGCTCGCCAAGCTGAACGTCTGATGCCTGGCCCTCTGCACGGGGTGCGCGTGCTCGACCTGACCACGGTGGTCATGGGGCCCTACGCCACCCAGATCCTCGGCGACTTCGGCGCCGACGTGATCAAGGTCGAGCCGCTCGAGGGCGACGTGATCCGGCAGGCCTGGCCGTTCCGCAACCCCGGGATGGGCGCGATCTTCCTCAACGTCAACCGCAACAAGCGCTCGGTGGCGCTCGACCTCAAGAAGCCCGCCGCGCTGGAGGCCTGCCTCGCGCTGGCGAAGAAGGCCGACGTCCTGGTCTACAACATCCGTCCGCAGGCGATGGCGCGCCTGAAGCTTGGCTACGACGACGTCAGGAAGGTCAACCCGAAAGTCATCTACGTCGGCTGCTTCGGCTATAGCCAGCGCGGCCCCTACGCCGCCAAGGCCGCCTACGACGACATGATCCAGGGCGCCTCCGGGCTGCCCTGGCTGCTGCAGAAGCAGGGCGCGGCCGAGCCGCGCTACGCGCCGATGATCGTCGCCGACCGTTCGGTCGGGCAGCAGGTCGCCAGCGCAGTGAGCGCGGCGCTCTTCCATCGCGAGAAAACCGGCAAGGGCCAGCGCGTCGACGTGCCGATGTGGGAGCACCTGCTGCAGATCGTG
>DASQGB010000089.1:0-1728 GCA_035632815.1 Burkholderiales bacterium
GAAAGCAACCGACGCTACGACAGCAAGCAATTTCATGCAGGTCTCCTTATCTACCGAAAGTCCTGCAGTTTCCGTACCTGCACCACGTTGTTCGAAAGAACTACCGTGAACAAGATCCTCACGACCACCGTCGTCGGCAGCTACCCCCAGCCGCACTGGCTGATCGACCGGGGCAAGCTCGGCGCCAAGGTGCCGCGCGTGCGCGCGCCGGAGATCTGGCGGATCGAGAAAGCTTTTCTGGAAGAAGCGCAGGATGACGCGACCTTGCTCGCCATCGCCGACATGGAGCGCGCCGGCATCGACATCATCACCGACGGCGAGATGCGGCGCGAGAGCTACTCCAACCGCTTCGCCACCGCCCTCGAAGGCGTCGACATCGACAATCCCGGTACCACCATCAACCGCAGCGGCGAGCGCTCGGTGGTGCCGCGCATAGCCGGTCCGATAAAAAGAAGGCATCCTGTGGAAGTCCGCGACGTCGCCTTTCTCAGGAAGAACACAACCCGGCAGGTCAAGATCACGCTGCCTGGGCCCTTCACCATGGCGCAGCAGGCCGAGGACGATTACTACAAGGACGACGAAGCGCTCGCCATGGCCTTCGCCGCCGCGGTGAACGAGGAGCTGCGCGACCTCAAGGCCGCGGGCGCCGACCTGATCCAGCTAGACGAGCCCTGGCTGCAGGCCCGCCCCGAGCGCGCGGCGCGCTACGGCGTGAAGGCGATCGACCGGGCGCTGCAGGGAATTCCCGGCACCACCGTGGTCCACCTGTGCTTCGGCTATGCCGCGGCGGTGAAGGACAAGCCGAGCGGCTACTCCTTCCTGCCGCAGCTCGCCGGCAGCAGCGCCTCGCAGATCTCGATCGAGGCGGCGCAGCCGCGGCTCGACCTGGGGGTGCTGAAGGAATTCAGCGGAAAGAGCGTCATGCTCGGCGTGATCGATCTAAACGATCCCGCCATCGAATCACCCGAGGAAGTCGCGCGACGCGCGCGGGAAGGACTGAAGTACGTTGCGCCGGAGCGCCTGGTCCTCGCGCCCGATTGCGGCATGAAATACATCGCGCGCAAGCTCGCCTACAGCAAATTGACGGCTCTCGTAAAGGGAGCCGACCTCGTCCGCCGCGAGCTTGCTATCCCGACTTGAGAAGGATCTTGACGACCGGCTCGTAGCCGCTTTCTCGGGCGGCCGACATGCATTCGTAGAAGAGCTGGTATTCCTTCTTCGATTCGCTGACGCGGCCGTCGGAATGCACGTGGCGCCATTTCCAGCGAAACGTCTTCTTGTACGGCACGTGGAAAATTTCACAAGGCTTCATGCCTATCTTTATACGCGCAAGCGCCCGCCGCGGGGTGTGGCGCTGCCCTGATATGAGAGTAGGTATTGACGCTACAGACTACGGCGCTGCCCCGACGCGCTGGAACTTTTGGATGCGTCGTCCAAACCCGACTTCCGACGTGTACAGGTTTCCCTGACGGTCGATGGCGATGTTGTGGATCCATTTGAACTCCCCCGCCATGCGGCCGGTGCGTCCGAAGCTGCCGACCTGCTTGCCGTCGGCGCGCTGCACGATATAGATGCGCCCGTTCGCGCCGTCGGCCACGTAGAGGTACTTCTGCGCGGGGTCGTGCGACAGCACCATGTCCCACACCGCGCCGCTGGCGAGCGTCTGCACCTCGACGCGGAATTCGTTCTTGAAGCTGCCCTGGCGGTCGAACACCTGGATGCGGTTGT
>DASQGB010000090.1:0-5552 GCA_035632815.1 Burkholderiales bacterium
AATCCGCTCGCGAAGATGGCGGCGTTCTACGAGACGAAGTGCCCGAGCTGCGGCCAGCCGGCCAAGCGCGAGACCGACACCATGGACACCTTCGTCGACTCGTCCTGGTACTTCGCGCGCTTCTGCTGCCCCGGCCAGGACAAGGCGATGGTCGATGTGCGGGCGAAGTACTGGATGCCGGTCGACCAGTACATCGGCGGCATCGAGCACGCCATCCTGCACCTGCTGTACTCGCGCTTCTTCCAGCGCCTGATGCGCGACGAAGGCCTGCTCGATGTGTCGGAGCCGTTCACCAACCTCCTTACCCAGGGCATGGTGCTCGCCGAGTCGTATTACATCGATGCCAACGGGCGCCGGGAGTGGGTTAATCCAACTGAAGTCGAAGTCGAAAAAGATTCGAAGGGCAAGGTCGTCGCCGCCAAGAGAATTTCCGATGGCGTCGAAGTCGTCTATGACGGCATCGGGACCATGTCGAAGTCCAAGAACAACGGCGTTGACCCGCAGGACTTGATCGATAAGTACGGCGCCGACACGGCGCGTTTTTTCATAATTGCGCAAGCGCCTCCGACCAACACGCTCGAATGGTCCGATAACGGGGTCGCAGGGGCGTATCGGTTCATGAAGAAGCTGTGGACCTTTGGAGCAGGATTCGGAAAAGTGCGCGACGCACGGATCGATCCGTCAAAGCTAGATGCTGAAGGCAAAACAGCGAGATTCGAGATTCATGCGCAGCTGAAGCAAGCCAACTACGATCTGGGCAAGCAGCAGTTCAATACCGTAGCGTCAGCTGGAAACAAGATTTTCAACGCTCTTGATGAGCTGAAGGCGGGCGACGTAAATCGTGCTGTCGCGGAAGAAGGGCTTTCGATTCTCTTGCGTCTACTCTCCCCCATCACTCCGCATATTTCGCACCATCTGTGGCGTGAGCTCGCCTTCGGCGATGACGTGATGCGCGCGCCCTGGCCCGAGCCCGACGCCGCGGCGCTCGAGCAGGACGAGGTCGAGCTGGTGGTGCAGGTGAACGGCAAGCTGCGCGGCTCGATCCGCGTGCCCAAGGCCGCCGACCGCAGCGCGATCGAGGGCCTCGCGCTCGCCAATCCCAATGTGCAGAAGTTCGTCGCCGGCCAGAACGTGAAGAAGGTGGTCGTGGTCCCGGGGCGCCTCGTCAACCTCGTCGTCTGATGCGCGCGCTGGCGCTCGCCCTCGCCCTCGCCCTGACGATCGCCGGCTGCGGATTCAAGCTGCGCGGGCGGGCCGACGTGCCGTTCGAGGCGCTGTACATTCCGGGCGCCACCGGCGGCATCGCGCTCGAGCTCAGGCGCAACATCCAGGCGGGGACCGGCACGCGCGTCGTCGACGACCCGAAGGCGGCGGACGCGATCCTGCAGTTCAGCGAGGAGACCCGCGAGAAGCACATCCTCTCGCTCACCGCCGCCGGGCGGGTGCGCGAGTTCCAGCTGCGCTACCGCGTCGGCTTCCGCGTGCAGGACATCAAAGGCAACCAGTACGTGCCGCAAAGCAGCATCCAGCTCACGCGCGACGTCACCTTCAACGACGCCGCGATTCTTGCGAAGGAAGCCGAGGAGCAGCTGCTGTTCCGCGACATGCAGACCGACATGGTGCAGCAGATATTGCGGCGCCTCGCGGCGGCGCAGAAGCCCAAGCCGAAGGCGGAGTGAAATGCAGCTTCGGTCCGAGCAGCTCGCAGCGCACCTGGCGAAGTCGCTTGCGCCGATCTACGCCATCCACGGCGACGAGCCGCTGCTCGCCCTCGAGGCCGCGGACGCGGTGCGCGCCGCGGCGCGCAAGCGCGGCTTCGCCGAGCGCGAGGTGTTCGAGCCCAACCGCAGCTTCGACTGGAGCGAGTTCAGGCACGCCGCGGCGAGCCTGTCGCTGTTCGCAGCGAAGAAGATCATCGAGCTGCGCCTGCCCGGGGGCAAGCCGGGCGTCCAGGGCGGCGAGGCGATCGCCGCGTACTGCGAGCGCCCCAGCGCGGACAATCTCCTGCTGGTTTCGTTGCCGCGCCTGGAGCGCGCGGGGCAGAACTCGGCCTGGTTCGGCGCCCTCGGGCACGCCGGCGCGGTAATCGACATCTGGCCAGTGGACCGCTCCCGCCTGCCGGCGTGGATCGCCGAGCGGCTCTCGCGCCAGAAGCAGAGCGCCTCGCGCGAAGTGCTCGAGTTCCTCGCCGATCGCGTCGAAGGCAACCTCCTCGCCGCGCACCAGGAAGTGCAGAAGCTCGCGCTGCTCGCCCCGGCGGGAGAGCTCGAGCTCGAGACCGTGGGAGAGGCCGTGGCGAGCGTCGCGCGCTACGACCCCTACGGCGCCGCCGAAGCGCTGTTGTCGCAGGACAGCGCACGCTACGTGCGCGTGATCGAAGGACTGCGCGGCGAAGGCGAGGAGCCGACCTTCGTGCTGTTCGTGGTCGCCGCGGCGCTGTTCGCCCTGCAGGGGGTGCAGCGCGGCGGCAACCCCGATGCGGTGTTCATGCGCGAGCGCCTGTTCAACAAGCCGCTGCAGCGCGCGGTGCAGGCGGCGGCTAAGCGCATTGCGGCGCCGCTGACCGACCAGGCGCTCGCCCAGGCGGCGGCGATCGATCGCTCGATCAAGGGCGTCGGCGAGGGCGAGCCGTGGCAGCAGTTCATCCGCCTTGGGCTAAAATTAGCCGATGGATCAAAAGCTTGACGTAATAGCGCTGGTCCGCGAGCTGGGCCTCGCGGCCCGCCAGGCGGCGCGCGAGCTGGCCCGCGCCGACACCGCGACAAAGAATCAGGCGCTGAAGGCCATGGCGGCCTTGATCCGTGAACAGTCGAAAAAAATCCTGCAAGCCAACCAAGCAGACCTCGCGCAGGCAAAAGCGCAGGGCTTCGACGCCGCGTTCGTCGATCGGCTGACCCTGACCGCGAGCCTGGTCGAGCAGATGGCCGCAGGGGTGGAGCAGGTGGCGGGCCTGCCCGATCCAGTCGGGCAGATCAGCGAGCGGGCGAAACAGCCGACCGGGATCGAAGTGGCGAGGATGCGCGTGCCGGTCGGCGTGATCGCCATCATCTACGAGTCGCGTCCCAACGTGACCGCCGACGCCGCGGCGCTGTGCGTGAAGGCGGGCAACGCCTGCATCCTGCGCGGCGGCTCCGAAGCCCTGCAGTCCAACGTCGCGATCGCCGCTTGCGTGCGCGCCGGCCTGAAGGCTGCCGGCCTGCCCGAGGCCGCGGTGCAGCTGGTCGGCCTGACCGACCGCGCGGCGGTGGGCGCGCTCGTCACCATGCCCGAGTTCATCGACATCGTGGTGCCGCGCGGCGGCAAGGAGCTGATCGAGCGCCTGACGCGCGAGTCGCGCGTGCCGATGATCAAGCACCTCGACGGCGTGTGCCACGTCTACGTCGACGACAGCGCCGACCCCGAAATGGCGATTCGCATCGCCGACAATGCCAAGACCCAGCGCTACGGCACCTGCAACACCATGGAGACGCTTCTCGTGGCGGAGGCCATTGCCCCCAAGGTCCTTCCTGCCATCGGCGGCATTTTCAGAAGCAAGGGCGTCGAAATGCGCGCGGATGAAAAAGCGAGAAATTTCATCCCCGGCGCAAGAGCCGCGACCGAAAAGGACTATTACACCGAGTGGCTGGCGCCGATCGTGTCGATCCGCGTGGTGCGGGGCCTGGACGAGGCGATCGAGCACATCGCCAAGTACGGCTCGCAGCACACCGATGCCATCGTCGCCGGCGACCGCGGCCGCGCCGAGCGCTTCCTGCGCGAGGTCGACTCGAGCTCGGTGATGTGGAACGCCTCGACGCGCTTCGCCGACGGCTACGAGTACGGTCTGGGCGCCGAGATCGGCATCTCGACCGACAAGCTGCATGCGCGCGGCCCGGTCGGCCTCGAGGGCCTCACCACGCAGAAGTTCGTGGTGCTCGGGCATGGCGAGGTCCGCAGCTGAAAGTCGGCATCCTCGGCGGCACGTTCGACCCGGTTCACAACGCGCATCTCGCTATGGCGCGCGCCGCGTTGCGTGAGCTCGCCCTAGACAGAATCATTTTCATTCCTACCGGCAATCCGAAGTACCGCCTACCCGCCACGGCCTCCGGCGAGCATCGCCTGGCGATGCTGCGCCTCGCGCTCGGCGGCGAGCCGCGCTACCAGATCGACGAGCGCGAGCTCGCCTCGCAGGCCACGGGCTACACGGCCGACACCCTCGAGGCGCTACGCGGCGAGCTGGGCCGCGACACGGCGCTGTACCTGCTGATGGGCGCCGACCAGTATGCCCAGCTCGGCTCCTGGCATCGTCCGGACGAGGTCGCGCGCCTCGCGAGCATCGTCGTGGTGGCGAGGCCCGGGTCGCACATCGCGGAGAAGGCGCAGACCTTTGCTTTCGCGCCCATGCCGGTATCGGCGAGCGACATCCGCGCGCGCGCAGCGCGCGGCGAAAGCCTTGCCGGCCTGGTGCCGGCGCAGGTGGCGAACTATATCGACCGCCACGGGCTCTATCGCTAGATGGATATCCGCAGGAAGCAGCGCCTGGTGGTCGACGCTCTCGAGGACGTCAAGGGTCACGACATCGTGGTGTTCAATACCGCGCGCATGCCATCGATGTTCGAGCGCGTGGTGATCGCGAGCGGCGACTCCAACCGCCAGGTGAAAGCGCTCGCCGACCGCGTGCAGGAGAAAGTGCGGGAGAACGGCGCGCGCGTCTACGGCGTCGAGGGCGAGGGCAGCGGCGATTGGGTGCTGGTCGACCTGGGCGACGTGGTGGTGCATATCATGCATCCGACGGTGCGCAGCTTCTACAACCTGGAAGAGGTATGGGGCGGGAAAACGGTGCGGATGGCGCCGCAGAAAAAACCCGCAAAGAAGCGTGCCAAGGCTAAGCGTCCTCGCGCTAAGCGCTAGGTTGCCCGGCTGGGCGGAAGAGGCCTGCGCCGAGTACGCCCGGCGCATGCCCCGCGGCTACGAGGTGGCACGCATCGCGCTAAGGAAGTCCGATCCTTTGCGATTGCCAAAGGGCGTCCGCGTGATTGCCCTCGATGAGCGCGGCAAGGACCTCACCTCCGCGCAGTTCGCGCCCCTGCTGGAAGCCGAATCCGCGTTCGTCATCGGTGGCCCGGATGGCCTGGACGAGCGGATAAAGGGGGCAGCCAGCCTGCTGCTGCGTGTGTCATCTTTCACGCTGCCGCACGCGCTGGCGCAGGTTGTGCTGCTGGAACAGATCTATCGTGCCGCAACCGTGCTGACCGGCCATCCGTATCATAGAAAGTAGCTGCTACACTCGGCCGCATGATCTACCTCGCGTCACGCAGCCCCCGCCGGCGCGAGCTGCTCGCCCAGATCGGCGTGCGCTACAACCTGCTGCTGTTCCGCTCGCGCCCCGAGGCGCAGGAGGACGTGAACGAAGCGCCGCTCGAGGGCGAGGCGCCGGCAGCGTATGTCGAGCGCGTCGCCCGCGCCAAGGCCGAAATCGGGTTCCAGCGCATGATGCAGCGCAACCTGCCGCACGCGCCGGTACTCGCCGCGGACACCACGGTCGCCCTCACCGGCGGCATCATGGGCAAGCCCGC
>DASQGB010000091.1:0-4838 GCA_035632815.1 Burkholderiales bacterium
CTACCTGGAGGCGCTCGCGCCGCGCATCGGCGCGCCGGCGCTGGTGATCGGGCTCGATTCGGGCTGCGGCAACTACGCGCAGCTATGGGGCACCACCTCGCTGCGCGGCCTGGTCAACGGCGGCCTGTCGGTCGAGGTCCTAAGCGAGGGCGTGCATTCGGGCGATGCGAGCGGCGTGGTGGCGTCGAGCTTTCGCATTGCGCGCGCTTTGCTCGAGCGCATCGAGGACTCCGAAACGGGGATGATCCGCGACGCGGCTTTTCACGCCGACATCCCTGCGGAGCGCGTTGCGCAGGCCGAGCGGGCGGCGCGGGTCCTGGGAGAAGAGATCTGGCGCAAGTTTCCTTTCGTGGGCGGCATGCGCGCGATGCAAGCCGACCCGGTCGAGCTGGTCCTCAATCGCACCTGGCGCCCGATGCTGGGGGTGACCGGCGCCGAAGGCCTGCCGGCGCGCGCTAACGCCGGAAACGTGCTGCGGCCGCGCACCGAGCTCGCGCTATCGCTGCGTCTGCCGCCTACGGTGAAGGCCGAAGCGGCGGCCGCGCGCATGAAGGATCTGCTCGAAAAAGATCCGCCGTATGGCGCCCGCGTGCGCTTCTCCGCCGGTCAGGCGGCGACCGGCTGGCACGCGCCGGCCACTGCCCCATGGCTGGGGAAGGCTTTGGACGAAGCGTCAAAGACCCATTACAGCCAGCCCGCCATGTGGATGGGCGAAGGCGGCACAATCCCGTTCATGGCGATGCTCGGCGCCAAGTTCCCGCAGGCGCAGTTCCTCATTACCGGCGTGCTCGGCCCGCATTCCAACGCCCACGGCCCCAACGAGTTCCTGCATCTCGACTACGCCAAGCGTCTCACGGCCTGCGTCGCCGACGTCATTACCGCGCACGCTAGGCGCGGCGAGTAGTCATGGTGCGCACGCCCGAGGCCTCGCCAAGGAGCAGGACGTCGGCCGGCCGGCGCGCGAAGATCCCGTTGGCTACGGTGCCGACGATGTTGTTCAGCTCGGCCTCGGTGCGCGCCGGGTCGAGCAGCGTGAAGCCGCGGCAATCGAGGACCAGGTTGCCGTTGTCGGTGCGGAAGCCCTCGCGCAGCTCGGGCTGGGCGCCCATCTTCAGGATCTCCCGCCCGACGTAGCTGCGCGCCATCGGAAGCACCTCGATCGGCAGCGGGAACCTGCCGAGCACCGGCACCAGCTTCGACGCGTCGCAGATGCACACGAACTTACGCGCCACCGCGGCGACGATCTTCTCGCGCGTGAGCGCGCCGCCGCCGCCCTTGATCATGGCCAGGTGCTCGGTGACTTCGTCCGCGCCGTCGACATACACCGGCAGCTCGTTCACGCTGTTGAGATCGAAGACCCGGATGCCGTGCTTCTTCAGCCGCTCGGTGCTCGCGTCGGAGGCCGCCACCGCGCCTTCGATGCGTCCCTTGATCGCCGCCAGCGCGTCGATGAAGAAGTTGACCGTAGACCCCGAACCGACGCCGATCACCGCGTCGTCCACTACGTGCCTGAGCGCCTCTTGCGCCACTCTTTTTTTTAGTTCGTCCTGCGTCATTTCTTGCGCTGCGGCGGCAGGTCGGTGCAAACCCCCTCGAAGGCCTCGGCGGCCATGCCGACCGATTCGCTCAGGGTCGGGTGGGGATGGATGGTCTTGCCGATGTCGGTGGCGTCGGCGCCCATCTCGATGGCGTGCGCGATCTCGCTGATGAGGTCGCCGGCGCCCGTGCCGACGATGCCGCCGCCGAGGATGCGGTGCGTCTGGGCGTCGAAAATCAGCTTGGTGAAGCCCTCGTCGCGCGCGTTGGCGATCGCGCGCCCCGACGCCGCCCAGGGGAACTTCGCCACGCCGACCGCGGTGCCGCCCTTCTTCGCCTCCTCCTCGGTCAATCCCACCCACGCGATCTCCGGATCGGTGTAGGCCACCGACGGGATGACGCGGGCGTCGAAGTGCGCCTTGTGGCCGGCGGCGGCCTCGGCCGCGACGTGCGCCTCGTGCACCGCCTTGTGGGCGAGCATAGGATTTTTTGCGATATCGCCGATCGCATAGATATGGGGAACGTTGGTCCGCATCTGGGAGTCGGTGTCGATGAACCCTCGGTCGGTCACCTTCACGCCCGCCTTATCGGCGCCGATCTTCTTGCCGTTCGGCACCCGTCCCACCGAAACCAGGATCATGTCGTAGGTCTTTGCCTCTGCTCCTTCGAAACTCACTTTCAATCCTTGCGCGGACGCTTCCACCTTGGTGGACTTCGTCTTGAGCATGATCCTGTCGAAGCGCGGCGCGTTGAATTTCTGCCACACGGCGACCAGATCGCGGTCGGCGCCCAGCATCAGGCCGTCCATCATCTCGACCACGTCGAGCCGCGTGCCGAGGGTCGAGTACACCGTGCCCATCTCGAGGCCGATGATGCCGCCGCCGATCACCAGCATCTTCTTCGGCACGCTCTTCAGCTCGAGCGCCCCGGTCGAATCGACGATGCGCGGATCCTCGGGCAGGAACGGCAGCTGCGCGGTCTGCGAGCCGGCCGCGATGATGGCCGAGGTGAAGCGGATGGACTTCTTGCCTTCCTTGGTTTCCACCTGAAGATGATTCTTGTCGACAAACATTCCTACGCCCGTGACAACGGTCACTTTGCGCATCTTGGCCATCGCAGCAAGGCCGCCGGTCAGCTTGCCGACGACCTTGCCCTTGAAGGCGCGCAGCTTCGCGAGATCGAGCTTTGGCTCGCCGAAGGCGATGCCGTGGCCGGCGAGGGCGCGCGCGGCGTCCATCACCGCCGCGGTATGCAGCAGCGCCTTCGACGGGATGCAGCCGACGTTGAGGCACACGCCGCCGAGCACCGGATAGCGCTCGACCAGCACGGTCTTCATGCCGAGGTCCGCCGCGCGGAAGGCGGCCGAGTAGCCGCCGGGGCCGGCGCCGAGAACGACCACATCGCATTCGATATCCGCCGCCGTTGCCCCCTCCGCCGCTTCTTCTGCCCCCCTGTTAAGGGGGGACGGCGCAGCCGGGGGGGTTGCAGTCGGGGGTTGCGCTTTCGGCGCTTCTTCCTGCGCGGATTCCATGACGAGGATCGGCGTGCCCTGCGACACCTTGTCGCCGACCTTGATCCTGATCTCCTTCACCACGCCGGCGCCCGGCGACGGGATCTCCATGGTCGCCTTGTCCGACTCCAGGGTGATCAGCGATTGCTCCTTCGCGACCGAGTCGCCCGGCTTGACCAGGACCTCGATGACCTCGACGCTCTTGAAATCCCCGATGTCGGGGACCTTCACCTCAGTGCCGGCCATCTACAGGATCAACTTGCGGATGTCGGACAGCACCGAGACGAGGTAGGCCGAGAAGCGGGCCGCAGTGGCGCCGTCGATGGCGCGATGGTCGTAGGAGAGCGAAAGCGGCAGCATCAGACGGGCAACGAAGATATCGTTTCCTTTCTCGTCCTTCCCCCGGAACGTAGGACGCAAGGCGCCTCGTGACACCCCGAGGATCGCCACCTCCGGAGCGTTGATGATCGGCGTGAACGCGGTGCCGCCGATCCCGCCCAGGCTCGAGATCGAGAACGTACCGCCCTGCAGGTCGCCCGGCTTGAGCTTGCCGTCGCGCGCGAGCTTGCTGATGTCCGCCAGCTCGTGCGCGAGGTCGAATATCCCCTTGCGGTCGGCATCGCGCACCACCGGCACCACCAGCCCGCCGGGCGTGTCGACGGCGACGCCGATGTGGTAGTACTTCTTGATGACGAGGCTCTCGCCCGATTTGTCGAGCGAGGCGTTGAACTGCGGGAACTGGCGCAGCGCCGTCACGCAGGCCTTGATCATGAAGGCGAGCATCGTGAGCTTGAAGCCCTTCTTCTCGGTCTCGGCGGTCTGCGCCTTGCGGAAAGCCTCCAGCTCGGTGATGTCGGCCTCGTCGAACTGCGTGACGTGCGGAATCGAGATCCAGTTGCGGTGCAGGTAGGGCCCGGAAAGCTTCTGGATGCGCGCCAGCGGCTTCACCTCGACGGGGCCGAACTTGGCGAAGTCCACCTCGGGCCAGGCCGGAAGATTGAAGGGCAATCCACCCTGCCCTTTTGCAGACGCAGCTCCCTGGAGGGCCGACTTCACGAACGCCTGCACATCGGCGTGCAGGATGCGGCCCTTCGGCCCGCTGCCCTTCACTCGCGTCAGATCGACGCCGAGCTCGCGCGCGAACTTGCGCACCGACGGGCTGGCGTGCGGCTTCTCGCCGGTCTGCGGGGCGGCTTCCTGCGAGACGGGTTTCGTCGCAACTGCAGGGCTTGGGGCGGGGGCAACGGGCGCGGGCTTCGGCGCTTCCGCCGGGGCTGCCTTTGCCGCGTCGCCTGCGCTGACCAGGACGAGGATCGGCGCGCCCTTGGCGACCTTGTCGCCGACCTTGATCTTCAGCTCCTTCACCACGCCGCTGCTGGGCGATGGGATCTCCATCGTCGCCTTGTCCGATTCGAGCGTGATGAGCGACTGCTCCTTCGCCACGGTGTCGCCCGGCTTGACCAGCACCTCGATCACCTCGACTTCCTTGAAGTCGCCGATGTCGGGGACCGGGACGGTGGTGGCTTCACCGCTCGGGGACACCGCCTTGGGGGTTTCCACTCTTTTTGGGGCATCCGCTTTCTTAGGGGCTTCCGTTTTCTGAGGCGCGGGCTTGTCGCCGTCCAGCTCCAGGATCGGCGCTCCCTTGGATACCTTGTCGCCGACCTTGATCTTCAGCTCCTTCACCACGCCGGCCGCGGGCGAAGGGATCTCCATCGTCGCCTTGTCCGATTCGAGCGTGATGAGCGACTGCTCCTTCGCCACGGTGTCGCCCGGCTTGACCAGCACCTCG
>DASQGB010000092.1:0-3502 GCA_035632815.1 Burkholderiales bacterium
CCGTTGACCGCGAAGCGGATGACGGGAATCGTCTCGCGCGGCGGCTCGATCATGGCGAAGTGGTGCCTGTCGCACCACAAGGAGAGCTTCCTCTACACGCGCTTCGAGGAGATCTGCGAGATCATGGCGGCGTACGACGTCTCGTTCTCGCTCGGCGACGGGCTGCGGCCCGGGTCGATCCACGACGCGAACGATGAGGCCCAGCTGGCTGAATTGCGCACTCTGGGTGAGCTGACCAAAATTGCCTGGAAGCACGACTGCCAGGTGATGATCGAGGGCCCGGGGCACGTGCCGATGCAGCTCATCAAGGAGAACATGGAGCTGCAGCTCAAGTACTGCGACGAGGCGCCGTTCTATACCCTGGGACCGCTCACCACCGATATCGCGCCGGGCTACGACCACATCACCAGCGCGATCGGCGCGGCGATGATCGGCTGGTACGGCACGGCGATGCTCTGCTATGTCACGCCCAAGGAGCACCTAGGCCTGCCGAACAAGAAGGACGTCAAGGACGGCATCATGGCGTACAAGATCGCCGCGCACGCCGCCGACCTCGCCAAGGGCCATCCCGGCGCGCAGCTGCGCGACAACGCGCTGTCCAAGGCGCGCTTCGAGTTCCGCTGGGCCGATCAATTCAACCTCGGCCTCGACCCGGACACGGCGAAGGAGTTCCACGACGAGACCCTGCCGCAGGAGGGCGCCAAGGTGGCGCATTTCTGCTCGATGTGCGGGCCGCACTTCTGCTCGATGAAGATCACGCAGGACGTGCGCGACTACGTCGAGCAGGGGCTGAAGGAGAAGGCGGTCGAGTTCGTGAAGAAGGGCGGCGAGCTCTACCAGAAGAGCTGATGGGGGAGGGCTTTCTCGCGTTCGGCAAGCTGGCACTCGCCGTCGCGATCGGGCTTCCGCTCCTCGCGTACCTGGTGCAGGACAGCCTGATCTTCCATCCGCAGCCGCTGGCGCAGGCGCGCCAGTCCGCGATCGGCCAGCGCTTTGCCAACGTCGAGCGCGTGTTCATCGACGCCGCCGACGGCACGCGGCTGCACGCTTGGCACGTCAGGGCGGGCCCCGCAGCGCCTCTGATTCTCTACTTCGGCGGCAACGCCGAGGAGGTGTCGTGGATGCTCGGCGTTGTCGCGCAGCGCGCCCCGGGGACCGGCTGGCTGCTGGTCGATTACCGCGGCTACGGCGCGAGCGCAGGCTCGCCGTCCGAAACGGCGCTCGTCTCGGATGGGCTGCGCTGGTACGACCACGCGGCGAGGGACTCGAAGCGCATCTATGTCTTCGGCCGCAGCCTCGGTAGCGGCGTCGCCGTGCAAGTCGCCGCCGCGCGGCAGGTTGCAGGCGCCATCCTGGTCGCGCCCTTCGACAGCATGGTGGCGCTCGGCGCGCACCATTACCCCGTGCTGCCGGTCAAGTGGCTGCTCAGGCACCGGTTCGAATCGTTGGCGCGGGCCCCGGCGATCGAGTCGAAGCTCCTGTGCCTGGTCGCCGAACGCGACTCGATCGTCCCGATAGAGCATTCAAGACGCCTGTACGAGGCCTGGGGCGGACCGAAGAGCTGGGTCGAGCTCGCGGGCGCCGGCCACAACAGCACCGACGACGCGCCGCCCTTCTGGGACAGCATTCGCGCCTTCCTTCGATGAACAAAGGGGTCAGAGCAATTTTCCGGAAACACACTAGATGAAGGATCTGGTCAACGCCTTCATCCTGGGCATCGTCGAAGGCCTCACCGAGTTCCTGCCGATCTCGAGCACCGGCCATCTCATTCTTGCCGGCGACCTTCTCGATTTTAAGCATCCCAGCCGCGACGTGTTCTACGTCGCCATCCAGACCGGGGCGATGCTCGCGGTGGTATGGGAGTACCGCGCGCGCTTCTTTCGTGTCGATCCGAGGCTTTGGCTCAACCTCGCGGTCGCGTTTCTGCCTGCCGCCGTGCTGGGATTGCTGCTTGGAAACCTGATCAAGCAGTACGTATTCCGCCCAGTGCCAGTCGCGCTCGCCTTTATCATCGGCGGGGTAATCATTCTTTGGGTGGATCGGGGAGCGCGCATCGCCCGGGTCGAGAGCACGCAAGAGATGACTTGGCTCGATGCGTTGAAGGTCGGCTTCGCGCAGTGCTTTGCGCTGATCCCGGGAACCTCGCGCTCGGGAGCGACGATCATCGGAGGCATGCTCTTCGGCCTGTCGCGCAAAGCGGCGACCGAGTTTTCGTTCTTCCTCGCCGTACCGACGCTGATCGCCGCCGGCGCCTACGATTCGTGGAAGAACCGGCGCCTCTTCAGCGCCGACGACGCCGGGATGTGGGCAGTCGGCCTCGTGGTGTCGTTCATCTCGGCCTTCGTCGTCATCCGCTGGCTGATCCGCTATGTGGCCAGCCACGATTTCCGGTGGTTTGCTTGGTACCGGATCGTGTTCGGCGTGATCGTTCTCGCTACGGCGTACTTCGGCTTGGTCGATTGGACCGAGCCCAGATGAGAAATTTCCGGAAAATTGCTCTGACCCCTTTTTAGCTTTGAACCCAGGGCAGGCCGGCCTTCTTCCAGCCGCCGACGCTGCCGCGGTGCTGCTCGGCGTCCTTGTCGCCCTCGAAGCCCTCGAGGACGTTGTAGCACTCGCGCCAGCCGGCGCGCGTAGCGGCTTCGGCGGCGGCGTGCGAGCGCGCGCCCGAGCGGCAGAGGAACATCAGCGGCGTGTCCTTGCCCGCCACCGCGGTGAGCTCGCCGAGGAATTCCGGGTTCGGCCGGTTGCCCGGCCAGGTCTGCCACTCGATGGTCAGGCTTTCGGGGATTTTGCCCACGTACAGCACCTCGGGCTTGGTGCGCACGTCGACGAGCTTGGCGCCCGCCTGCATCAGCTGGTGGGCCTCGGCGGGAAGCAGCGCGCCGGCATACGGCAGCCCCATCTTCTTCGCCCGCTCGGCTGCCGCTTTCCTGATCGCGTCCATGGTTGCTTCGCATTATAGGTGTGCGGCAAGATGCACTCCTGTTGTGCGAGTTGCGCGCAAATGCCCCCCCGTGGTGCCTATCGCTTGGTAGAATCCCCGCCTTCCCGGGGAGGGGTTTTGGCACGGAAAATGCTCCCCCGCGCATTTACTTAATACCTAACACCAACCAAGCTCAGGAGACCCCACGATGGCGACGACGCCCGACGACGTCTTGAAGCTCATCAAGGACAAGGAGGTCAAGTTCGTTGACCTTCGCTTCACGGACACGCGCGGCAAGGAGCAGCACGTCACTGTGCCGGTGAAATACTTCAACAAGGACAAGTTCGAGGAAGGCCACGCTTTCGACGGCTCTTCGATCGCGGGCTGGAAAGGAATTCAAGCGTCGGACATGCTGCTCATGCCGGACGCCGTCTCCGCGCGCATGGATCCGTTTACCGACGAGCCGGTGCTCAACTTGAGCTGCGACGTCTACGAGCCGATGGACGGCAAGCCCTACGACCGCGACCCGCGCTCGATCGCCAAGCGCGCCGAGGCCTACCTGAAGTCGACCGGCCT
>DASQGB010000093.1:0-6638 GCA_035632815.1 Burkholderiales bacterium
AACATCGCTTTCAGGCGCGGCAAACCGCGCGGCTTGGCGAGCGCGGGCTGGAACACGGTCTCGGTGAAGCGCTGCTGACCGCGCTCCAGCACCGCGAGCAGCAGGTCCTCCCGCGAGCCGAAGTGGGCGAACAGGCCCGACTTCGACATGCCCGTGGCCTCGGCGAGAGTGCCGATGGTCAGGCCATCGAGCCCCGCCTTGCTGACGATGCGCACGCCCTCGTCTAGGATCGCCGCGCGCGTGCGCTCACCCTTGGTCGTCGTCGTGACCGTCATGGGTGACAAAATAGTACGAACGTTCGTATTTGTCAAGACCGGCTAAGCGACGCGCCGGGCCTTGCCGGTCACCAGGACCTGCTTCAGATAGCGACCCGTGTAGCTCTCCTTAGTCGATGCAATTTGTTCTGGAGTGCCGGTGGCGACGATGCGTCCGCCGCCGTCGCCGCCCTCGGGGCCGAGGTCGATGATCCAGTCGGCGGTTTTCAACACATCGAGGTTGTGCTCGATCACCACTACCGTGTTGCCGGCGTCGCGCAGCCGGTGCAGAACCTCGAGCAGCAGCTTGATGTCGTGGAAGTGCAGCCCGGTGGTGGGCTCGTCGAGGATATAGAGGGTGCGCCCGGTGTCGCGCTTGGACAGCTCGAGCGATAGCTTGACGCGCTGCGCTTCGCCGCCCGACAGCGTGGTCGCAGACTGGCCCAGGCGCACATAGCCCAGGCCGACGTCGATCAGCGTCTGCAGCTTGCGCGCGATCGAAGGCACGGCCGAGAAGAACTCCGCCGCCTGGGCGGTGGTCATCTCGAGCACCTCGTGGATGCTGCGGCCCTTGTAGCGGATCTCGAGGGTTTCGCGGTTGTAGCGCTTGCCGTGGCAGACATCGCAGCGCACGTAGATGTCGGGCAGGAAGTGCATCTCGACCTTGGTGACGCCGTCGCCCTGGCAGGCCTCGCAGCGTCCACCCTTGACGTTGAACGAGAAGCGCCCGGCGTCATATCCACGCTGGCGGGCCTCTGGGACGCCAGCGAATAACTCGCGGATCGGCGTGAACAGGCCCGTGTAGGTCGCCGGATTGGAGCGCGGCGTGCGGCCGATGGGACTCTGGTCGACGCTGACCACCTTGTCGAGATGCTCCAGGCCGGCGACCGAGTCGTGCGGCGCCGGCTCGGCCGCCGCGCCATAAAGATGGCGCGCGACCGCCGCGTACAGGGTGTCGTTGATGAGCGTGGACTTGCCCGAGCCCGAGACGCCGGTCACGCAGACCAGCAGCGCGAGCGGCAGCTCGAGGCTCACGTCCTTGAGGTTGTTGCCGCGCGCACCGTGCACCAGGATCCTGTCCTTAGAGCGATGGCGCCGGCCGGGCACCTCGATAGTCAGCTCGCGCGCGAGGTAGCGGCCGGTGAGCGATTCCGCGCTGGCAATTATTTCCGACGGGGAACCTTCCGCGATGACCCGGCCCCCGTCCTCGCCTGCGCCCGGGCCCATGTCGACTACGTAGTCCGCGGCGCGGATCGCCTCCTCGTCGTGCTCCACGACGATGACGGAATTGCCCAGATCGCGCAGGTGCTTCAGCGTCTCGATGAGGCGCGCATTGTCGCGCTGGTGCAGACCAATCGAGGGCTCGTCGAGCACATACATGACCCCCGTCAGGCCCGAGCCGATCTGGCTGGCGAGACGAATTCGCTGCCCCTCGCCGCCCGAGAGCGTCTGCGCCGGGCGCCCCAGCGCAAGATAGTCCAGGCCGACGTTGACCAGGAACTCGAGCCGGTTGGCAATCTCGCGCACGATGCGCTCGGCAACCTGCCCTTTTGCGCCTTCCAGCTTGAGAGTCTTGAAGAACTGGAAACTCTTATGCAAAGGCCAGCGCGAGATCTCGTACAGCGTCTGGTCGGCGAGGCGCACGTGCCGTGCCTCGCGCCGCAGGCGCGCGCCGCCGCACTCGGGGCAGGCGCGAACGTTCAGCAGCTTCGCCAGCTCCTCGCGCACGACCATGGAATCGGTTTCGCGGTAGCGCCGCTCGAGGTTGGGAATGACGCCCTCGAAGGCGTGCTCCTTGACGCTGCTGCGCCCCTTCTCCGACAGGTAACGGAAGGCGATCTTCTCCTTGCCCGAGCCGTGCAGGATGATTGTCTGGATGCGCTCGTCGAGCATCTCCCATGGCTGCTCGAGGTCGAAGGCGTAGCGGCTGCCGAGCGACTGCAGCATCGAATAGTAGAAGTGATTGCGCCGGTCCCAGCCGCGGATCGCGCCGCTCGCCAGCGACAGATTGGGATGCAACACGATGCGCTTGGGATCGAAGAACTCGATCGTGCCCAGCCCGTCGCAGCGCGGGCAGGCGCCCATCGGGTTGTTGAACGAGAACAGCCGCGGCTCGAGCTCGGCGAGCGCGAAGTCGCACACCGGGCAGGCGAACTTGGCCGAGAACAGGTGTTCTTTTTGAGATTCCAACTCAACTACGACCGCTCGGCCGTCGGCGTGGCGCAGCGCCGTCTCGAGGGATTCGGCGATGCGCTGCTTGCTGTCGGCGCGCGCGCGCAGGCGGTCGACCACCACGTCGATGGAATGCTTGGCGTTCTTCGCCAAGCGGGGCACGGCGTCGAGCTCGTGCACTTTGCCGTCGATGCGCACACGCGTGAAGCCCTGCGCGCGCAGCTCCTCGAGCAGATCGGCCTGCTCGCCCTTGCGCCCCGCGACCACCGGAGCGAGCACCATGATCCTGGTGTCCTCGGCAAACGCAGCCACATGGTCGACCATCTGCGCGACGGTCTGCGCCTGCAGGGGCAGCGCGTGCTCGGGGCAGTAGGGCGTGCCTACGCGCGCGAACAGCAGGCGCAGGTAATCGTGGATTTCGGTGACCGTGCCGACGGTCGAGCGCGGATTGTGGCTCGCCGCCTTCTGCTCGATGGCGATCGAGGGCGACAGGCCCTCGATCAGGTCGACGTCGGGCTTTTCCATCAGCTGCAAAAATTGCCGCGCGTAAGCCGAAAGCGACTCGACGTAGCGCCGCTGGCCTTCGGCATACAGCGTGTCGAAGGCAAGCGAGCTCTTGCCGGAGCCCGAAAGCCCGGTGATCACCACGAGCCGGTTGCGCGGCAGCTCGAGGTTGAGGTTCTTGAGATTGTGCGTGCGCGCACCGCGAACCCGGATGAAATCCATCAAGGAAGAATGCTGTCCAAAATGCGCTGAGACCGAAAAGTTAAACTTGCTACTATAGCGCGCTTCGCATTCGCGCCGACACGTTCCTTGCCTTCCGAATCCCTAAGCCCAAGCGAGCTGCGCGCTGGCGTCAGTCTCGCGGGCGTGTTCGGGCTGCGCATGCTCGGACTGTTCCTGATTCTGCCGGTGTTCGCGGTGCACGCGCCGCAGCTGTCGGGCGGCGACAACCTGACGCTGGTCGGCATGGCGCTCGGCGCGTACGGCCTTTCGCAGGCGATCCTGCAGATTCCGTTCGGCATGGCGTCGGACCGCTGGGGCCGCAAGCGGGTGATCTACATCGGCTTGGTGATTTTCGCGGCGGGCAGCTTTCTTGCGGCTGGCGCGCAGGACATCTGGACGGCGATCGCCGGGCGCACGCTGCAGGGCGCCGGCGCGATCTCCTCGGTGGTGGTGGCGCTCGCCGCGGATCTCACGCGCGAGCAGCACCGCACCAAGATCATGGCGATGATCGGCGCCATGATCGGCTTCACCTTCGCGCTGTCGCTGGTGGCGGCGCCGGCGCTATACCGCTGGATCGGCATGAGCGGCCTGTTCGCGCTCACCGGCGCGCTGTCGCTGGGCGCGATCTGGGTGGTGAAGCGGATGGTGCCGGAGGTCGCGCTGCGCCCGCACGCCGGCCGGGCAGTGGCATGGACGAGCGTGCTGCAGCCCGAGCTGCTGCGCCTCAACGTCGGAATCTTCGTTCTGCACCTCATCCAGATGGCCATGTTCGTCGTGCTGCCGTTGCTGCTCGTCGCTGGCGGGCTCGAGCTTACCGGGCATTGGATGCTGTACCTGCCGGTCGTGCTGGCGTCGTTCCTGCTCATGGTGCCGCCGGTGCTCTACGCCGATCGCAGCAACCGGCCGAAGCCCGTCCTGGTGGGGGCGGTAGCCTTGCTTGTGCTGGTGGAAGCCGGCCTCTACCTGGCGGGTGCGTCGCTTGCAGCGCTCGGGGGTCTCATGCTCGCGTTTTTTGCCGCTTTCAACGTGCTCGAGGCGCTGCTGCCCTCGCTGATATCGCGCATTGCCCCGGCCGGCGCGCGCGGCACGGCGATCGGCGTGTACAACACCACCCAGACGCTGGGCCTGTTCTTCGGCGGACTGGCGGGCGGCTGGCTGGCGAAGAATTACGGCGCGGCGTCGGTTTTCGCCGCGGGAGCCGTACTATCCGGGGTATGGCTTGCCGTGGCGCTGGGCATGCGGCCGCTTCCCGCGCTGGTCAACGAGCTTTCGAGCCTGACGTTTACCATCGCATCGGGAGTGAATCTCGACGGGCTGCGCGAAGCGCTCACGCGGGTTCGCGGCGTGCGCGAAGCGGAAGTTCTCGCGCAGGAACGCATCGCGCGCCTCAAGGTCGTACCGGGGCAATGGGACGAGGGCAGGGTGCGCAAACTGATTACGGGGGAGGTTTGATATGGCATCGGTAAACAAGGTCATCATCGTAGGCAACCTGGGTGCGGACCCGGAGACGCGCTTTCTGCCCAGCGGCGAAGCGGTCACCAACATTCGCGTCGCCACCACCGACAAGTGGAAGGACAAGACGAGCGGCGAGATGAAGGAGGCTACCGAATGGCACCGCATCGCTTTCTTCGGCCGCCTTGCCACCGTCGCCGGCGAGTACCTGAAGAAAGGCTCGCAGATCTACGTCGAAGGCAGCCTGCGCACGCGAAAGTGGCAGGACAAGGAGGGGCAGGACCGCTATTCGACCGAGATTCGCGGTGACGTGATGCAGATGCTAGGCAGGCGTGAGGGCGGCGGCGAGCCGCGCGAGGCTGCGGAGCCGCGCGGCGAGGCGAAGCCGGCGGCCACAGCGGCGAAGAAGCCCGCCGGCAAGTTCGACGACATGGAAGACGATATCCCGTTTTGATTCAGCGATATATAATCGCAGCATGCCGATCTACGAATACCGCTGCACCGACTGCGGCCTCCAGGAAGAGCACCTGCAAAAGCTGTCCGAGGCGCCGCTCACCGAGTGCCCTTCCTGCCGCAAGCCGACCTTCAAGAAGATGCTCAGCGCGGCCGGCTTCCACCTCAAGGGCAGCGGCTGGTACGCCACCGACTTCAAAAGCAGCGGCAAGAAGCCCGCCGAAAAAGCCGCAGAATCGAAGACCGAAACGAACACCGAAACGAAGACCGAAACGAAAACCGAAGCGAAAACCGAAGCGAAAACAGAATCGAAGACCAAACCGAAGACCGAACCCAAGAAAGAGGCCGCGCCGGCCGACACCTCGAACTGATATCGGTCAAAGCCCCTGACCGGCCCGGCGCGATCCGGGCCTTTTTGTTTCTGGAGCCGTGAAAAAGTATCTCATCACCGGACTGTTGATCTGGATCCCGCTGGTCATCACCATCTGGGTCCTCAAGGTCATTTTCGACGCCCTCGACCAGTCGCTGCTGCTGCTGCCGCTCGCTTTCCAAACGCAGAACTGGCTCGGCGTGCACATCCCGGGGCTCGGGGCGATCCTGACGGTCCTGGTGGTGTTCCTCACCGGTGTGTTCGCCACCAACTTCTTCGGTGCTCAGCTGATCGAGGTCTGGCACGACATCCTGCAGCGCATCCCGGTCGTCAACTCGATCTACTCGAGCGTCAAGCAGATCTCGGACACGTTGTTTTCCTCCAGCGGCCAGGCCTTCAGGAAAGCGCTGCTGGTGCAGTGGCCGCACCCCGGCATGTGGACGATAGCCTTCCTCACCGGCACGCCCGGCGGCGATGTCGTGAAGTCCCTGCCGCCCGACTGCGTGAGTGTCTACGTCCCCACCACGCCGAACCCGACCGGGGGCTACTTCGTGATCGTCCAGCGCAAGGACGTGATCGAACTCGACATGACGGTCGAACAGGCGCTCAAGTACATCATCTCGATGGGCGTGGTTCCCCCTCCGCAGAAGTAAATGCGCACTCACTACTGCGGCGAGCTCGGCGCCGCGCTCGTCGATCGCAGCGTCACGCTGTGCGGCTGGGCACACCGGCGCCGCGATCATGGCGGGGTGATCTTTATCGACCTTCGCGACCGCGAGGGGCTGGCGCAGGTCGTCTGCCACCCGGAGCGCCGCGAGGCTTTCGAGGTGGCCGAGCGCGTGCGCGGGGAATTCGTGCTGCGCATCACCGGCACGGTGCGCCGCCGCCCGGCGGGCAGCGCGAACCCGGACCTGCGCTCCGGAGAAATCGAAGTCCTGGCGCATGAAGTCGAAATCCTCAACCCCTCCGTGCCGCCGCCGTTCCAGCTGGACGATGAAAACCTGTCGGAGACCACCCGGCTGACCCACCGCGTGCTCGACCTGCGGCGGCCGCCGATGCAGAAGAACCTGCGGCTACGCTACCGCGTGGCGATGGCGGTGCGCAGCTACCTAGACGCGCATGGCTTCATCGACATCGAGACGCCGATGCTGACGCGCTCGACGCCCGAAGGCGCGCGCGACTACCTGGTGCCGAGCCGGGTTCATCCCGGC
>DASQGB010000094.1:0-4980 GCA_035632815.1 Burkholderiales bacterium
CGGAGTTGATCGCGACGCGCGCCTCGCGCGTCTCGGGGGCGTGGCGCAGCGCGGCGCGCACGCGGGCGGCCAGCACCAAATCATCCAGCTTCTGGCGCGATCGCTCGGTCTCGACGAACTGCGGCGAGCGCACCAGCGTCATCACCTCGGACACGCATTCGTCGACGCTGACGCGCTTGGTGTTGAGCACCAGATCATAGTGCTCGGACTCGGTCCAGCGCAGGTCGAAGTGGCGCCGCATGATCGCGGTATGCGCCTCGTCGTTGGTGCGGATCTCTTTGGCCACCCGCTCTTCCTGGTCGCTCCCCAGCCGCTCCATCATGCGCTGCTTGCGCGTCTCGAACGGCGCGCACACTCGCACGCACAGGACATGCGGCACGTCGCGCAGCAGGTGGGTGGCGCCCCAGCCGCGGATCACCGCGCCCGCACCTCTTGCCGCGACGCCGTAGATCTCGTCGGCGGTGAACACCGACAGGCTGGTCTTGTCGGCGGTGAGCCGCTCGAGCAGCCCGGCGCTGCCGTCGAGCAGGCGGATGACGTGGCTCTTGCGCACCCGCATGCGGTCGGCGAGCTGGTCGATGACCTCGTGGTAGATGACCGGTACCCCGAGCTCCTCGCCCAGGCCGCGCGCCACGTCCTTGCCGAGCGAGCCCATTTCCCGCGTAATCGCGATGATCGGCATACCGACCTCCCTTACTTCTGGCCGTACAGTTCTTCTAGTGTACGCCCTTTGCCGTAGCCGGGATCGCCCGGCCGCTGCCCGCCTTTGCTGACCCGCACGGCGCAGTACTTGAACTCCGGGATCTTGCCGAAGGGGTCGAGCGCCGAGTTGGTGAGGAGGTTCGCGGCCGCCTCGAAGTAGCAGAACGGGATGAACACCGAGCCGCGCGGGGTCCCGGCATCGGCCCTGGCATAGAGCGAGATCCTGCCGCGGCGCGACTCGACCGTGATCACTTCTCCGGGCCTTGCCTTTATTCCAGCCAGATCCAGCGGGTGCAGCGAGGCGACCGCCTCGGGCTCGATCGCGTCGAGCACCCCCGAGCGGCGCGTGATCGCGCCGGTATGCCAGTGCTCGAGCTGGCGGCCGGTGATCAGCACCATCGGATACGCGTCGTCGGGCCGCTCGTTGGCGGGTATGAGGTCGGCGGGCACGAACTTGCCGCGCCCGGTGGCGGTCGGGAAATGCGTCTGGAACACCACCGGCTGCCCCGGGTCGCCTTCGTTCTCGCAAGGGTAGGTCACCGACGAATCGCGCTCCAGGCGCTCCCAGGTGATGCCCTTGATCGAGTCCATGCACTGGCGCATTTCATCCCAGACCTGTTTTGGTTCTTGGTAAGACCAAGCCAAACCCAGTCGCTTCGCCAGCTCGACGATGATCCACAGGTCCTCCTTCGCCTCGCCCGGCGCCTTGAGCGCCCGTCGGCCGAGCTGCACCATGCGGTCGGTGTTGGTCACCGTGCCGTCCTTCTCCGGCCAGGCCGTGGCCGGCAGCACGACGTCGGCCAGGTAGGCGGTTTCGGTGAGGAAGATGTCCTGCACCACCAGGTGCTCGAGCTTCGCCATGGCGGCGCGCGCGTGCTCGACGTCGGGGTCCGACATGGCCGGGTTCTCACCCATGATGTACATGCCCCGGATCTTGCCGTCGTAGGCGGCGTTCATGATCTCGACCACTGTCAGGCCGGGTTTCTTGTCCAGGGCGAGGCCCCAGACGCTCTCGAAGCGCTTGTTCGCCTCGGGGTTGTCGACTCGCTGGTAGTCGGGATACATCATGGGAATCAGGCCGGAGTCGGACGCGCCCTGCACATTGTTCTGGCCGCGCAGCGGATGCAGGCCGGTGCCCGGACGCCCGATCTGGCCGGTCATCAGGGTGAGCGCGATCAGGCAGCGGGCATTGTCGGTGCCGTGCACGTGCTGGCTGATCCCCATGCCCCACAGGATCATCGAGCCCCTGGAGGTGGCGAACAGGCGCGCAACCTCGCGGATGGTCTGCGCGGGAATGCCGCACACCGGCGCCATCTTCTCGGGCGAGAAGTCCTTCGCGTTTTCCTTTAACGCGTCGTAGCCGCTCGTCCGGTCTTTTACAAAGTTTTCATTTACAAGATTCTCATCGATGATCGTGTGAATCATCGCGTTCAGCAGCGCGACGTCGGTATCGGGCCTGAACTGCAGGAAATGGCTGGCGTGGCGCGCCAGGTCGCCGCGGCGCGGATCGGCCACGATCAGCTTCACGCCGCGCTCCGCCGCGTTCTTCATCCAGGTCGCCGCCACCGGATGGTTCTGGGTGGGATTCGCGCCGATCAGGAATACCACCTCTGCCTGCAGCACGTCGCTCACCTGGTTCGAAACGGCGCCCGAGCCCACGCCTTCGAGCAGCGCGGCGACCGAGGAGGCATGGCACAACCGTGTGCAATGGTCGACGTTGTTGGTGCCGAAGCCGGTGCGCACCAGCTTCTGGAAGAGATACGCCTCCTCGTTCGACCCCTTGGCCGAGCCGAAGCCGGCCAACGCGTAACGATCCTTGTCTCTTATCGATTTCAGACCCGTGGCTGCAGCTTCGAGGGCCTCTTCCCAGCTCGCCTCACGGAACACCGCCGACCAGTCGCCCGGATCGACTACGAAATCCGCGGATTTCTGAATACCTTTTCTTCTAATCAAAGGCTTGGTAAGCCGGTGCGGATGGTGCGCGTAGTCGAAGCCATAGCGGCCTTTCACGCACAGGCGGCCCTGGTTGGCGGGGCCGTCCTTGCCGGTGACGAACAGGATCTTGTTCTGCTTGACGTGATACGTGAGCAGGCAACCGACGCCGCAGAACGGGCACACCGAATCGACCGTCTTGTCGATCGGCTGCAGGCCGACGCCGCGCGCCGGCATGAGCGCGCCGGTCGGGCAGGCCTGCACGCACTCGCCGCAGGCGACGCAAGTCGACTCGCCCATCGGGTCGTCGAAATCGAACACCGGCACCGAGCGGTCGCCGCGATGGGCGTAGCCGATGACGCCGTTCACCTGCACCTCGCGGCAGGCGCGCACGCAGCGGGTGCACTGGATGCAGACGTCGAGGTTGACGGCGATGGCCGGGTGCGACAGGTCGGCCTTGGGTTGTTCTCTCGCTTTGAACCTCGGTTTGCCGACGCCCAGGCGCTCGGCCCAGGAAGCCACCTTGTTGTCGAGCGTATAGCTCTGGTCCGACATGTCCGAAAGGAGCAGCTCGAGCACCATCTTCTGCGACGCCAGCGCGCGCGGGGAATCGGTCGTGACCTCCATGCCGGCGCTCGGAAAGCGGCAGCACGAAGGCGCGAGCACCCGCTCGCCCTTGATCTCGACCACGCAGGAGCGGCAGTTTCCATCCGACCTCTGGTTGCCGCCGTGGCAGAGATGGGGGATCGCCACGCCGTGCTTTTCCGCGGTGGTGATGATCGGCTCGTCGGGACGGCCGACGACGGTCCGGCCGTTCAGCTTGAACTCGATCGGCATCATTGCCAGCTGCTGCGTGGAGACCCGTTCCATTACGACACCTCGTGCGGAAAATATTTCATGACACTGAGCGCCGGATTCGGCGCCGCCTGCCCCAGGCCGCAGATCGAGGCGTCCATCATCACCTGTGAAAGCTCGTTCAGCAGCGGCTGGTCCCACTTCGCCGCCTCCATCAGCGTCACCGCCTTGCCGGTGCCGACGCGGCAGGGGGTGCACTTGCCGCAGGACTCGTCGTGGAAGAACTTCATCAAGTTCACCGCCGCAGTCGAAGCTTTGTCTTTATTGGAAAGAATCACCACCGCAGCCGAGCCGATGAAGCAGCCGTGCGGCTGCAGCGTGTCGAAGTCGAGCGGCACGTCGCCTTTCGATGCCGGCAGGATGCCGCCCGAGGCGCCGCCCGGCAGGTACGCGTAGAGCTCGTGCCCGGGCAGCATGCCGCCGCAGAATTCCTCGATCAGCTCCCTCACCGTGATTCCGGCCGGCGCGAGGTGCATGCCGGGCTTTCTTACCCGGCCGGACACCGAGAACGAGCGCAGGCCTTTCCTGCCGTTGCGGCCCTGCGCGGTGAACCACTGCGCGCCTTTCTCGACGATCTCGCGCACCCAGTACACCGTCTCCATGTTGTGCTCGAGCGTGGGCCGGCCGAAGAGGCCGACCTGGGCGACGTAGGGCGGGCGCAGCCGCGGCATGCCGCGCTTGCCCTCGATCGACTCGATCATCGCCGACTCTTCGCCGCAAATATACGCGCCAGCACCCCTTCTCAAGTGAATCGGGGGAAGCGCGCACGGCGCGCCTTTCCTCAGGAGATCCAGTTCCTTCTCGAGAATCGCGCGGCAGCCCGCGTATTCATCGCGCAGGTAGATCCAGATCTCGCCCACTCCGGCGCACCAGGCGGCGACCAGCATGCCCTCGAGGAAGCGGTGCGGGTCGCGCTCGAGATACCAGCGATCCTTGAAGGTGCCGGGCTCGCCCTCGTCGATATTCATCGCCATCACGCGCGGCGCGGGCTCGGCGGCCACCAGGCGCCACTTGCGCCCCGCGGGAAACCCCGCGCCGCCCAGGCCGCGCAGGCCTGAATCCTCCATGATCTTGGTCAGCTCCTCGCGCGTGCGTTTGCCGGTGAGGCATTCGCCGATCAGGCGGTAGCCGCCCGCTTTCCGGTACGCGGCGTAGTCGATGTACGGCGGCTCTACACACGAGAACTCCCGTTGGGAGACTGCTTTTGTTACAGCCTCCATCGTGGCGTTGCCGATGGGATTCTGTCCCACCACCACGCAGGGCGCGACTTCGCAACGTCCGACGCACGGCGCCGGAACCACTCGCACTCCATTCCCAAAATTCAGATCTTTGAGAAGCTGCTGCGCCCCCGCAAGCTCGCAGGAAATCGACTCGCAGACCCGCACCGTGAGCGCGGGCGGCGCTGTCTCGCGTTCTTTCACCACCTCGAAGTGATGATAGAAGGTGGCGACCTCGTAGACCTCGGTGAGCGCGAGGCGCATCTCCTGCGCG
>DASQGB010000095.1:0-2231 GCA_035632815.1 Burkholderiales bacterium
CGACACGCCCCAGTGATCGATGCGCCCCGGCGGCCACTGCCAGTCCTCGGGGCCGCCGACGCGGTAATCCGGGCCGACCTCGGACACCTCCGCCGTGTATTCGACGACCGCGCCGAACGGCGCGATGAAATAGGCGAACACGTTGTTGCCCGGCCCGTGACGCCCGGGGCCCCAGGCGCAGGCGTGACCCGCATCGCGCATCCTGCCGATGCCTCGCATGAGGGCATCGATGTCCGGCAGCTCAAAGGCGATGTGATTCAGGGACGGGGCCTCGGCGCGCGCATAGGCGATGCAGTGGTGTTTGCGGTTGCAGCGCACGAACGTCATCATCCGCGTGCGGTCGGAAACGCGGAAGCCGAGCACTTCCACCGCGAAGCGCTCGCTCGCCGCGACATCGGTTGCATTCAGGACCACATGGGAAAGCTCGACCGGCTGGTCGCGGCCGGCGGCGAGCGCCGCAGCATGGTGCTCGGGGACAAAACGATACGTCTCGCCCTCGGGTCCCTGCACGGTCAGCCCGCCGGCACGGGCACGCACCGCGTCCAGCTCCTCCCCGGTACCGGAAAACGTGATCGCGGTAATCGCCGGCGCGGGGGCGGCCGTGATGCAAAGGATGTGAGGATGATCGCCGCTGCCGCGGAAGCACGACCTGTCCCCCTGCCCTTGCACCGCGGCGAGCCCCCAGACCCGCTCGAGGAAATCGCACGCCGCGGGAGCGTCGGTGACCTGCAGCTCTACGCTGCGCAGCCTCACCTCAGCTGCCGAACTTGATGTACTTCGTCATCTCCTTTTGCACTTCGGGCGGTTGCTCCAGGAGCGCGTTGAACATTTTCAGCACTTCCTCGGGCGTTATATAGCCGACTTCGACCCTGGCCTTCTTCGCTTCTTCCAGCAGCTCGCTGTCCTTCACCGCCTTGGCCAGCGCCTCGCGCAGCAATTTGACCCGATCCGCCGGCGTGCCCGGCGGGGCGGCGAAGGCCCGCCCGATCGCCAGCGGCGCGGCGCGGATGGCCATGATGCCTTTTCCGACCGCGCTCGTGGCGAGGTCCTCGTCGACCGGCAGGTGCTCGAACCCCGGCAGCGCGACCCGGCCGCGGACGAGGGGGCGCACCGCGCCGCGGTCGACGGCGAGCTTGATGGTGGTGGCGAAAGCCGCCCACAGGTCGACTTCCTTGCGCTCGACGGCGAGCAGGATATCGGCGTTGGCGGGATAGCCGGAGACCAGCTTGAACTTCGCCCCCGCGAACTCCTTCAGCAGCAGCGGGAAGTCGTGCGCGTTGGACCCGGGCCCGGTGGTTCCGACGACCAGCTCGCGGTCGGCTTTCTTCAGCTCCTCCCAGGTCTGGTAAGGCAGGTCGGCGCGGATGGAAAGCGCGACGCCGTCGGCCCCCGACGAGCCGAGCCATTGAAAGCGGCGCATGTCGAAGCGCGCGGCTTCCATTTTCGTAAGCTGGGCGATGCCGACGTTCGGATTCGCGGCGAGGAGAGTCAGGCCGTCGGGCTTTGCCACGTTGTAGACGTGGTTCGTCGCGACCAGATGCGCCGCGCCGGTCATGTTCTGCACGATGACGCTGGGGTTTCCGGGAAGGTGCTTGCCCAGATGCCGCGCGACGATGCGCGCCGCGATCTCGAGGCTTCCGCCCGACGCGCCGATCACCACGCTGACCGTCTTGCCTTCGTAGTACGAGCCCTGCGCCCAGGCGGCGGAAATGCCCGACAGCACGGCGAGCGCCGCGACGAATCCTCTTGCAGTCATGAACCTCCTCCTATCAGTAGTAGACCGGCTTCGAACGGGAAATGCAGCAGGCGCTCGAACACGACGTGGAAAAAGCCCCACGCCGCCGCGGCGAGCGCGATCGACAGACCCCATCCTGCCCGGCTTTGCATGCTCAGATAGCAGAACACGAAAAGCGGGACCGCGATGGGGAAACCGAGCAGCAGCACCAGCACGATGAACGCCGCCATCCACGCGAAGGTGGCGAGGGTTCTGCGCCCGGCGGTCTCCGAGCGCCTGCGCGAGCGTTGAGGGGCGGCCTCGGCGGGCTCCCCGGCGTCGCGCAAATCGAGGCCGAGCTGGACGAGCGCGAGAGCAAGGAGCGGGATGCCCATGACCAGCGGGAACAGCCCTGCCTTGAGCGGCCACGCCAGCGCGGCAACGACGGCGTAGGCCGCCACGGCCGCCAGGGAAAGGCTGAAGATTGCCGGGCCGCTAATCCGCACGCGTTCTGCGC